>NZ_LBJW01000107.1:0-85000 GCF_028128865.1 Bradyrhizobium sp. CCBAU 11357
TGGGTGTGTGACAACCTCATTCTGGCACAACTGATGCCGTAGGGGGCCGTCCACCCCATCAGGAACCGACCACGGTATGCGTTGCCACATGGGCCCCGGCTCTGCGGCGCATCACTTCGTGCTGCGCCGCGTCCGGGGCACGACACGGAGGCTTCCCGTCCGATCAGCCGTCTGGAACCCTGCCCATTCGCAACCGTTGGCTTTCGGTTGCAACCGGAGAACGCGGCATGCGTGCACTCCTCGTCATCGTCCTTCTGGCAATGCTGGCGGCGGCCGGATACTTCGCCTATTCCGCAATGGCGGTCGAAGGTGAGCCGATCCCGACGGAAGGCTATGTGGCACTGGCGCTGGGCGCGGGGTTTTCCGTCATCGTCGGCGTCGGGCTGATGGTGCTGCTGTTCTTCAGCAGTCGCCGCGGCTACGACGAGCCGCCACATTTCAGGTAGCACCTCGCCGGCGATGGCGGCACCGACGGCGGGCCCGGCGCAGCGACGCCGGCAAAACGACCTGCACAGTCGTTGACGGCCTCCGCCCGGGCAGGCACTTTGGCGCCGACGTCCCATCCGGGGCCTCGAGACCTGCCCCGAGACCGAATAGCCTTCTTCGCATGTCCAAGCCGCTGATCTCCGCTCTGGCCCAGTTCGCGGCCGCCACGGCCGGCCGCAACATGACCAAGGCGGCCTATGTCGCGGTGACCGTCGGCGTGCTCGGCATGGTGCTGCTGACGGACAACCGGGCCAAAGAGGCGTGGGGCTGGGTCGGCGCCCTGCTCTGGACCTGCCTCGCCTATTTCGTGTTCGAATGGCTGGTGCGGCTGCGCCATATGGCGCGGCAAGGGCGGCTTTCGCTCTACGTCTCCTCCTCCGCCGGCATCGTCGATGCGATCGGGGCGCTGGCCGTACCGGCCGCGCTTCTCCTCGGCGTCGAGCCGAAGACGGCCTGGTTGCTCAGCGTGCTCTGGGTGCTGAAGGTGGTGCCGGGCATTCCCGGTCTGCGGCAGCTGCGCCGCGTTCTGGTGCTGGAATCGGGGCCGTTGGTCAGCGTGCTCGTGATCTTCCTGATGGTGGTCTTCCTCGCCTCCGTCGCTGAATATTTCCTGGAGCGGGACGTGCAGCCGCAGACATTCGGCAGCGTCCCGAGCGCATTGTGGTGGGCGGTGGTGACCCTGACCACGACCGGCTATGGCGACGTCGTGCCGGTCACCCCGCTGGGCCGCTTGGTGGCAGCGCTGGTGATGATCTCGGGCCTCGGCGTGTTCGGCCTCTGGACCGGTATCCTGGCGACCGGCTTTGCCGCGGAGACACGGCGCGACAATTTCCTCAAGACCTGGGAATCCGTCAGCAAGGTGCCGTTCTTCGCAACCCTGGGACCGGCGGCGATCGCCGACGTCACCCACATGCTGCGCACCATCGAGCTGCCGGCGCGCACCACGATCATCCGCAAGGGTGCGCAGGGGGACTGCATGTATTTCATCGCCGCCGGCGAGGTCGAGGTCGATCTGCCCGGCAAGAAGGTGCAGCTCGGCGAAGGCGCCTTCTTCGGCGAGATGGCGCTGCTCGGCAACAACAAGCGCGGGGCCAACGTCTCGACCACGAAGGTGTCGCAGCTGCTGGTGCTCGACCTCGTCGATTTCCGCGTGCTGATGGCACGGCATCCGGATCTCGCCGAAACCATCGATGCGGAAGCAAAGCGGCGCGCGCTCGAAAACAAGTAATGGAGACAAGAATGTCGGACACAGCCGACGCAGCCACCGGCCCGCTGCTCGAACTCGCCGGCGCCCGCGCCACCATCCGCCTCAACCGGCCGAAGCATCTCAACCGGCTGCAGGCGGAGGATCTCGACGAACTCGTCAGACTGTTCGACCGGATCGAGGCCGATCCCGATATTCGCGTGCTGGTGCTGACCGGAACCGGGCGCGCCTTCTCCGCCGGCTACGATCTCAATTCGGTGGCGGAACGCGCGGTCAGCGCGAGCGAGCAGCAAAGCGCGGGCTCCGCCTTCGAGGCGGTGGTCAACCGGCTCGAGGATCTCGGCGTACCAACGATCTGCCGGCTCAATGGCGGCGTCTATGGCGGCTCGACCGACCTCGCACTCGCTTGCGATTTCCGCATCGGCGTCGATACCGCGGAAATGTTCATGCCGGCGGCGCGGCTCGGGCTGCACTATTACCCGAGCGGGATCAAACGCTATGTGACCCGCCTCGGCGTCGACAATGCGAAGAAGCTGTTCCTGACCGCGCAGAAGATCAGCGCCCCGGAGATGCTGCGCATCGGCTATCTCACCGCGATGGTGCCGGTGGAATTCCTGGACGAGGAGGTCGACAAGCTCGCTGCGATCCTCGCCGGCAACGCGCCGCAGGCGATGCGCGGCATGAAGCGCGCGATCAACGAGTTCGCCCGCGGCGAGCTCGACGAAGCCGCCGCCGACCGGCGCCACCGCGACAGCATGCGCGGTGACGAGATCAAGGAGGGTATCAAGGCATTCGCCGAGAAGCGGGCACCGCGGTTTTGAAGCGCCCTCTCATCCGCCCGCCACAGCGGCATGCTGCGCCGCCATCTCCTCATCCGCCGCGGTGATGCGCTGGAACGCCGGCCGCGCCGTCATGCGCTCGGCATAGCGGACGAAGACGTCCTTCTTCGGCACGATGCCGAACATCATGGTCCAGCTGAAGGCGACGCCCCACAATACGTCCGCCGCCGTCATGCGCTCGCCGAGCAGATAGGGTCCTTTCGCCAGCTGGGCCTCGAGCGCACCCAGCATCGTATCGTAATCGGCATAGGGCGATTGCGTGATCGGCGCTGGCTCACGCTGCATGAACTTGTCGATCAAGGCCGGCTCGAACGACGAGCCGTAATAGGCGATCCAGCGCAGATAAGGCCCGCGCAGCGGATCGTTCAGGGCGGGCGTCAACCCCGCCTGCGGAAACAAATCGGCGAGATAGATCGTGATCGCGACCTGCTCGGTCACCAGCGCCCCGCCGTGGCGAACCGCAGGCACCTTGCCGAGCGGGTTGATGGCGAGATAGGCGGGCTTGCGCTGCTCGCCGGCCTTCATGTTGAGGACATGGAGACCGTAGGGCGCACCCAGCTCCTCCAGCAGCACCCGCGTCCCGGTGGCGCGCGTCTGCGGCGAGTAATACAGCGTGATGCGGTTCGAATCGGTCATGGCGCGTCTCCTCGGTGCCGTCGGGCGATGGCGCAGCTTGTAGCGAACCATACCTGACATCCTGTGTCAGGTATGGTTTAAGGGATCATGCGCGCGAGCCGGATGCTGTCGATCCTCACCACCCTCCAGGCCAGGGGACAGGTCACCGCGCCCGAACTCGCAGAGGCCTGCGAAGTGTCGGTGCGCACGATCTATCGCGACATCGACGCGCTCGCGGCGTCCGGCGTTCCGGTCTACGCCGACCGTGGCGCGGAAGGCGGCTATCGCCTGCTCGACGGCTATCGCGTGCGGCTGAACGGGCTGTCGCAGAGCGAGGCCGGCGCGCTGTTCCTGGCGGGGTTGCCAGGCCCGGCCGCGGCGCTCGGGCTCGATGCCGCGATGATCGCCGCCCAAAACAAGCTGATGGCGGCCCTGCCTGCGAATTTGCGGGAGGATGCCGGGCGGATGCAGGAGCGTTTCCACCTGGACGCGCCCGGCTGGTTCGGCGAAACGGAAGACCCGAAGCACCTGCGCACCATCGCCGGCGCGGTGCTGCGCGGGACGCTGATCAGGATTCGTTACCAGAGCTGGCGTGCGGAGAAGCAGCGCCGCGTCGCACCGCTCGGCCTCGTGGTGAAGGGCGGCAGCTGGTATCTCGCAGGACAAGTCGACGGCAGCGTGCGCACCTATCGCGTCGCACGCGTGCTCGACTGCGCGGCGCTCGATGACCGCTTCGACCGCCCCGCCGATTTCGATCTCGCTGCTTACTGGCGCGCTGCGACACTTCGTCTCGAAGCCGAGATGCATCCCAATGTCGCGATCGTCCGGCTGTCGCCGTTCGGCGTCAAGCTGCTCGACGCGCTGAGCCAGCCCTACGTCAAGGCGCGCACGCAGCTCGAGGAGACGACCGACGCAGACGGCTGGCGCATTGCGCGCGTGCCGGTCGGCAAGACGTCGTGGCACGCAGCGGCCGAACTGCTGCGGCTTGGCCCGGAGGCCGAAGTGCTGGAACCCGCCGATCTCCGCGGCAAGATGGCCGAGATGACGCAAGCGATGGCCGCGCGCTATCCCGCGGCGCGCAAAGCCTGATCGCGGCACATTTTGCTGCAGCCGACGAAACATTCCTGAAACACGATTCTTCCCGCCCGCCATGAACGCGATCGCGTCTCGTCTCGACCGAAAGCCAGGGACGCAACAATGGCCCTAGCGCCGAATGGAGAATGAAGATGTTTCGTAAGCTTGCACTTGGTCTGATCGCTGCCGGTTCGCTCGGCGTTGCCGCTCTCGCGCCCACCGCCGCTTCGGCCGGTGGCTTCCATCATCATCACTGGGGTCATCACTGGGGTCCCGGCTGGGGCTTCGGCGGCGTCTATGTCAACACCGGCGTCAGCAATTGCTACCAGGAGCGCCTGGTCCAGACCCGGCACGGCCTGCGCGTGCGCGTCGTGAATGTCTGCGCCTACGGGATCTACTGATATCTCGCCTTCACGACAAAGCTCCGGTCGCATCGCGGCCGGAGCTTTGCGTTGAGCTAGCCCGCCTGCCGCTGCCGGCGAAACCAGGCCCAGGTCTCGCGCGTCGTTCTGATGTAGCCGCGGCCGCGATGGACGATCTCGCCATCGACGATCGCGTTCAGCTTCGGCAGCGCGTGAAAGGGGATCGAGGGATAAGCGTGGTGCTCGACATGATAGGGCATGTTCCACGCCAACCATTTGACGATGGCACCGGTATAGGTGGTGCGGGTGTTCCGAAAGGCGCTGCGGGTGCGGTCGCAGCCGGTATGCTCGGCATAGAGATAGGGCCGCAGGAAGAACTGCCCGATGATCAGCGGCACGATCCAGACCCAGAGCAGCAGCGCTGAAGAGAACCACAGCGAGAGCGCGAGCAGCAGGGCGTAGAGCGCGACATAGACGCGCGCCTCGGCCACGATGGTGCTGCGCTTGCTCTCGGGTATCCATGGCACGACGACCTTGCCGGTGATCGCATGACCCAGCATCAGCCGCAGACGGCCGGCGACCTGGAGCAAGCCGCTATAGGCGAGCGCAAGCTGCGCGTCGGATGCCGGCTTCACCCCGACGATCAGCTCGGGATCCCTTTCCGGGTCCTGCGTGTAGCGATGATGGTCCCAGTGAAACAGGCAGTAATATTCGTAAGGCAGCCCGATGACGAACGCCGAGAGATAGCCGACGCCGAGATTGAGGCCGCGGCTCCTGAACGCGGTCTTGTGCGCGGTCTCATGCACCGCCATGAACAGGAAGCCGACGACATAGCCCTGCACCACCATCAGCGGCAGCGCCCAAAGCACGCCCCAGCTCGACGAAACGAGCCAGATCAGTGCGCCCACCAGCACAATCACGCCGTAATGGCCGAGGCTTTGCACCGCACCTCTGACGTTGGAGCGAACCGACAATTCGCGCAGCGTGGCCGGCGTTAGCGGCTTCAGGCGATGACCGGCGTCCGAAATAACTGCGTCGCTCATGATCGGTTGCCTACCTACTTGCGGAGAAGCTCGGCGATCTCGGTCTTGATGAAGGCCTGGTCGCGTGGATTGTTGACGGGGTTGCCGGCGCGATGGCCATGCAGCGATGGGATCGGATGCAGAACGGCTGACCTTGCATTGACGAGCTTGCCGAGTTCGTCCTCATTGTCGCGGAGGTCGAAATAGCGGTCGGTCGCGCCCGGCATCAGCAGCATGTGCGCCTTGATCGCCGCCAGCGCCCGATCGAGATCGCCAGCGAATGCCGCACAGCGACTGATGTCGCCACGCTGCCAGATGCCCATTTGCGCCAGAAGATCGTTGGCATCGCGCCGCGCGAAGGTCGCATCCCAGGCGCGGGTGAGATAATCCTCGAGCGAGGTGAAGCCGGCTTCGCGCCAGAGCTCGTCGCGATAGAAGCCGTGCGACATCGCCCAGCCGGCATAGACGCGTCCCATGACGCGATAGCCGGCGGCGGGTTTTTCGAGGAAACGGCCGTCGCGGAACGCCGGATCGGCCGTGAGCGCGGCCTTCACGCTTTCGAGGAAGACGTGGTTGTAGGGTGCGCAGCGGGCGCTGCCGCAGACGACCGCGGCGCGCGCGACCATGTCGGGATGCAGCGCCGCCCAGTGATAGGCCTGCATGCCGCCCATCGACCAGCCGTAGACCAGCGCAAGCTTCGAGATGCCGAGATGTTCGGTGAGCAGCCGGTGCTGGACCGCGATGGCATCGTGATAGCTCACCTCGGGGAAGGACCCGGGCGTGTTCGAGGGCGAGGACGACAGGCCGTTGCCGAACAGGTTCGGAATGATGATGAAGTAACGCGTGGGATCGAGCACGCCGTCGGGACCGATCAGCCATTCAATGTCGGTGTGCTGCGCGCTGAACGAGGTCGGATAGAGGATGACGTTGTCCCTGGCGGCGCTCAGCGTGCCGTAGGTCTTGTAGGCGAGCTTCAGCGCGGGAAACTCGGTCCCGGACTGGAGCGTGACGTCGCCGGCCTCGAAAATCTCGTAATCGCGTTGCGCCGTCATGCACTTAAGCTCCCGCTCACGGCGGCCTTTTCGGCGTCGCGATGCATCGATCATGCCGGCTTTCACGGATGCGCCGCTCGCCTTATAATGTACCTTTAGTACAGTTATTCGAGAGCGGCAAGATAAATCCGATCCGCAGCCCGGCTCAGGCGATGGCTGCGAGATAGCGCGCGACCGACGCAGCAAACGCCACCTTGGCACCGCTGGCGATGTTGCGGCCCCACCAGGCGCCGTAGATCCGGTCGAAGGCGAGCGGCTCCACGGCTGACGCAATGCGCCGCACCGCGGCGGCGTTGAGCGGCATGTAGTTCGGATAGGAATACATGAAGCTGACGAAGCGCCGGTCCATCGTCACCTGCGCGATATCCCCCGTGAGCAACGCGCCCTTGCCGTCCGCACCACGCGCATAATGCAGCACCGTGGCGCCGGCAAAGTGGCCGCCGGTGCGCAGCAGCCGCACGCCGTCGGAGAGGCGATGGCTTTCGCCGGTCCAGTGCACGATCGCCGGATGAGGCCGCGTGACGAAGGCGCGATCGTCGGCGTGCAGATAGATGGGCACGCCGCCGAATGTGTCGCTCCAGTCGGCAGCCGCGCCATAGTAATGCGGATGCGAGATCGCGATAGCCTTGAGGCCGCCGAGTGCTGCGACGTGCTGGTTGACCTCGTCGGTCGCGAGCGGAAGGCAATCCCACATCACGCAGCCGTCGCCGTCGGGCACCAGCAGCGCACGCTGGCCGATGGCAAAGCTGGGCTCCATCCCGATCCCGGTCAGGCCGAGATCGTCGCGCACCACCAGTCGGTGCTTGCGCGCGAGCTCCTCGCGCGTAAGGAAGGCTTGACCGCTCCAGCCGACGAACTGGCGCTCGTCCTCGCAGATCGGACAGGTCGCAGGGGGATTTCCACTATCCGGGAATTGAGCGCCGCAGGTTGCGCAGGTCCATAAGGCCATTGCGGTGATCCATCTTGAGTCCATTCTTGCAAGACATGACGTCGCAGTCGCCGGATCGCAAGAGCAACCGGAACCAATGCGATGAGAGCAGGTTAAGTTCTGGTCCGCCCGGGCGTCCGCCGTGCCCGCCTCATGCGAGATCCGATTCGATCGGCAGCATCAAGTTCAGCGTCTCGATGACATCGCGCCCTTCAACGTCTCGCATCTGGCCCCTGTTCGCGCTCAACTTCTTCATGGCCGACATGCAGTCGGGCATCGGGCCGTTCGTCGGGGTGTTCCTCCAGGAGCGTGGCTGGGCCAGCGGGCTGATCGGCACCGCCATGACCATCGGCAATGTCGCGGGCATGCTGATCACCACGCCGATCGGCGGCTTCATCGATTCCAGCCGCAGCAAGCGGCTCTGGGTCGTCATTCCCGGCATCTGCGTGGTCGCGGCATCCGCAATCATCCTGATCTCGCAAAACTTCTGGGCGGTGACCTTCTCGCAAGTCGCGCAATCGCTGGCGAGCGCCGCAATCGTGCCGGCGGTCACGGGCATCACGCTCGGCATCGCCAAGCAGAAGGGCTTCAATGCGCTCAACGGCCGCAACCAGGCCTTCAACCATGCCGGCAACATGGTTGGCGCCGCATTGTCGGGCTATCTCGGCTACAAGTTCGGCTATGTCGCCGTGTTCGCTCTGGCGGCCGTGTTCGGTGCCATCGCCATCGCCTGCGTCATGATGATTCCAGCCGAGGCGATCGACGACCGTGCCGCGCGCGGCAGCAAGGAAGACGATTCCAAGGCGCCGCCGGATGCGATGGCGATGCTGCTGAAGCACAAGGCGCTGCTCGTGCTGGCTCTCGCCCTCGCGCTGTTCCATCTCGGCAATGCCGCGATCGTGCCGCTGTACGGACTTGCCGCGGTCGCCGAGGGACAAGCCAACGGGCCGAGCTTCGTCGCAACCACCGTGGTGATCGCACAAGGCGTGATGACCGTGACGTCGCTGATCGCGATGAAGGCCGCGAGCAAGCGCAATTACTGGCCCGTGATCCTGGTGTCTTTCATGTTCTTGCCGGTCCGCGGCGTGCTCGCCTTCTTCGTCACGGGATGGTGGGGCGTGGTGCCGATGCAGGTGCTCGACGGCATCGGCACCGGACTGCAGACCGTCGCCGTCCCCGGCATGGTCGCGCGCTCGCTCAACGGCACCGGCCGCATCAATCTCGGCCAGGGCGCCGTGATCACCGTGCAGGGCGTCGGCGCGAGCCTCAGTCCCGCCCTCGGCGGCTGGATCGCGCAATGGATCGGCTACGGGCCGACCTTCCTGCTGCTCGGCGGCTTCGGCATCGCGTCGATCGCGCTATGGCTGGCCTTCGGCGGAGCGGTGAAGAAGTATTGAGCCACAGCGCCGTATGGCGGTCGCGACGCAACGTACCCGCCTTCGATCTGCCCAATAAGCAGGCTGCGGCACCTGGTCGCTGGCTCGGCGCGTAGTTGCGAGTGGTTTTTCGCGCAATCCGGCGCTTTTCTCGTTGCCGCAGTGCGGCGCACCAACCAGGATATCTATCACTGCAACCGATCGCCCACCGACGTTTACCGCCGACCCATGACCCAGCCTCAGCTCTCATTCAGCGGCGATCCCACTGGACCGGCCTATGAGGGCTGGCGGGAGCAGTTCTGCCGGCAGGTGATGGGGACCGATTTCGTTCCGATCGGAGACGGCCCTGTGCACCGGACCATCAGGCCCGCCGTCCTCCCGCGCGTGAGGCTGTCCGCCTCCCACGGTACGCCGATGAGCTTCGTGTCCATGGGCACCAACGACGAATTGGTGGTCGTCATGTCGCCGAATTCGGCCCTGAGCGGGACCATGGCCAAGCGCGCGCTGAACATCGCCGCCGGCGACCTCACGATCGGAGATCCGTCGATCAGGGGTGCGCGAGTCACACAGATGGCCTATGGCAACTTCCAGACCGCGCTGCTACCGCGCAAGGCGCTGCTGCGCGCGTGCCCGAACGCCGAGGACCTGATTGCACGCGCGATCCCTGGCGCCAGCCCGATCACGTCGATGTTCCTGCGGTATTACGACCTCGCACACGCGCATGCCGACAAGCTCGCCCCCGCCGAGCTCGATGCGGTCTCGCAGCACCTGTTCGACCTCGCCGTGCTGATGATCGGAGCGCGCGGCGATGTCGCCGAGGAGGCGCGACTGCGCGGCCTTGCGGCAGCGCGTTTCGAAGCCATCAAGGCCGACATTCTGGCGCAGCTGGACAGCGCCGCGCTGTCGCTGTCCGACCTTGCGGCCACGCACCGCATCAGCGCGCGCACGATCCAGCTGCTGTTCGAGAAGGCCGGCATCACCTATAGCGGCTTCGTGCTCGAGCAACGTCTGCTGCGCGCCGAGCGGCTGCTTCGGAACCCGGGCCTGCGCTCGCGCAAGATCATCGAGATCGCGCACCTCGCTGGATTTCACGACGTCTCCTACTTCCATCGCGCGTTTCGCCGCCGTTTCGGAGCGACGCCCGACGATGTCAGGAAGCTGGCCAGCGAGGCCGAATAGGCCGCTTCCGCCGCGACGGCGCCGGAACGATGCCTGCTAGGTCCCGAAGCTCTTCTGCACCGCCTTGTCGAGCGTCTCGCCGCCGACGAAGCGCTGGCGCAGCTCGCGCTTGAGCAGCTTGCCGCTCGGATTCTTCGGCAAGGCGTCCACGAAGATCACGCGCTTGGGCACCTTGAAATGGGCCATATGGCCGGCGCAATGCCTGATGACAGTTTCTTCGTCGAGCTTTGCTCCGGTCTTGACCACGACGATGGCGGTCACCGCCTCGATCCAGCGCGGATCGGGCAGGCCGACCACCGCGACCTCCGAGACCTCTGGGATGCGATAGACCATCTCCTCGACCTCGCGGCTCGCGACATTCTCGCCGCCGGTCTTGATCATGTCCTTGACGCGGTCGACCACCGTGATGTGGCCTTCCTCGTCGACGGTGGCGAGATCGCCGGAGTGAAACCAGCCGCCGGCGAATGCCGCCGCGGTCTTGACTGGATCGTTGTAATAGCCGGAGAGCAGATGCGGCGAGCGATGCACGATCTCGCCGACTTCGCCGACCTCGACGTCCTCCATCGCCGTGTTGACGACGCGCGTCTCGACATTGATCACGGGCTTGCCGGCGGAGCCGGCCTTGCGGAGCTGGTCCTCCGGCCGCAGCACGGTCGCGAGCGGCGCGATCTCGGTCTGGCCGTAGAAGTTCCAGAATTTCACGGCGGGCAGGCGGCGCTGAAGCTCGAGCAGGACTTCCACCGGCATGATCGAGGCGCCGTAATAGCCCTTCTGCAAGGTCGACAGATCGGTCTTGTCGAAGTTCGGCGAGCGCAGCATCGCGATCCAGATCGTCGGCGGCGCGAAGAACGAGGTGATCCTGTGCGCCTGGATCAGCGCCAGGATGTTGTCGGCGGTCGGCTTGCCCGTGATGACACCGGAGGCGCCGAGATAAACCTGCGGACCCAGGAACACATCCAACTGGGCGCAGTGATAGAGCGGCAGGGCGTGCAGGAACTTGTCGTCCGCACTCATGCCGCCGTCGATGACGCAGCTGACATACTGCCACATCACGGCTTCATGGGTCAGCATCGCGCCCTTGGGCAGCGATTCCGTGCCTGAGGTGTAGACGATCTGCGCGAGATCGCGGCTGTCGACCGACGCGTCCAGGAACGAGCCGTCGGCATGCAAGAGATCGTCGAAGGTGGTGAGGCCGGCCGGCGCGGTGGCGGGATCCTCGCCCGGCAGCCAGATCATCTTCTCGACCGCGCAATCCTTCGCGCTCGCCGCGCGTGCCGGCTCGACGAAATCGGGTCCGGTCGCGAGCAGCTTTGCGCCGGAGCTCTTCAGGATGAAGTTGATCTCGTCCGGATTGAGCATGAAGTTGATCGGCACCAGCACGGCGCCGATCCGCGCCACGGCGAAGCGCAGCGCCGCGAAGGCGTGCGAGTTGCGCGAGAGTACGGCGAGGCGGTCGCCCTTCTTCACGCCGAGCCCGAGCAGGCCGCGGCCGAGCCGGTTGCAGATCGCGTCCATCTCTGCAAAGCTCCAGCTCACATCGCCGCAGCTCACCGCGAGCTTGTTCGGCTCGCGGCCTGCGGAGCGGCGCAGGAGATCGCCGATGGAATGCTCGCGCGCTTTCGAGATGGTGGCTGCGGTGTCGACGGTCATTTCTTCCCCGTGGAATTTTCGCTCGGCACAAATGCCGCGAGCTTTCGTGTTCGATGGAAGCGTAGTCGGCGCTGTCAGCGCCGTCAAACTGAGGCCGCAGCTGAATGGATTTGCGCGACGGATGCCGTACATCAATACGGTTCAGGGCTTGCGCCCTTTCTGCCGGAGCGTCTCGATCAGACGCAGCTTCAGATCGTCGGCGACCTTCTGGCTGACGTCCTGGCCGACCTGCGCGCTCGCCTGCGCCAGCGCATCCGACTTGGCCAGGAACTTCTGCCCCGCGGGCTGGGCATAGAACGCCTCGATCTGGCGCAACTCGTCGACGCTGAAACTCGCAGCATAGAGCGCGGCGATCTGGTCGGTGATCGCCGCAAGGGCCGGAGCGTAGATCTCGGAGCCGGCCGCCGTCATCGCGTCATAGTCGCGCTCCATCTCCGGCCGGTCCTGCGCGACCACCGGGCGGAGCTTGAGCAGCAGCTGCGGCAATAGCGCGCGATAGGGCTCCGCGAGCTTCAAGGTGACCACGAGCTTGCGCGCCGCGTCCATCGCCTCCGGCGAGGGCGTCTGTGCCGATGCAGCGCAGGTGAGGAGCAGCAGGACGCCGGCGATGGTCAACACACGTCTCGACATGAATCTCTCCTTCGCCACGTGGAAGCCGGATGCGCGATGTTTCAACGAGCCGCAGGCACTGCCGCGGCCGTCGCCGCCGGCGTGCTTTGCAATGCCGTCTCCTCGACCTCCGTCACCTTCACGAACAGGTTCGGCACCCGCTTGGCCCGGTCGAGCAGCCATGCCGCGCCAATCATGACGACGATGCCGGCGATGGAGACGGCAAGCTGTTCCCAGATGCCCTTGTTGTACTGAGTGAGGATCCAGTGCGCCGAGAACGACAAGAACACGCCCAAGCAGAAGATCGGCAGCGAATGCTGGCCGCAGAGGATCACCGGGCGCAGCCAGCCGCGGTACAGCGGCCGCCATTTGCGCGTCAGGAAGTAGGTCACCCAGATCGCCAGCGCCAGGAAATGGGTGAAGCGCAGCATGTCGAGGTCGGTCTTGTCGATCGGGTAAATCGCCTTGATCATCCATTTCGGGATCAGGGCTTCCAGCGCGTGGACGTGCCAGGTCATCACGATCAGCAGGGCAAAGACGAGCCAGGCCGCAGCCAGCGCCATCGCCGGCTTCGACCACACCCATCGGGCGATCTTGTCGATCTGGCCGATGCCGCACCAGGCCGCGAACACGAACATCAGCTGCCAACAGAACGGATTGAAGTACCAGTGGCTGCCGGGCGGATAGGACGCCACGTTCCAGTCGAACCAGCGCGACAGAATGTAGAGCACGACCGAGCCGGCGAGCGTCAGGTTCGGCCGCCGCACCAGGCCCCACACGATGAAGGGCGCGGCCAACACCAGCGTGATGTAGAGCGGCAGCACGTCGAGATTGACCGGCTTGTATTTCAACAGGATCGCCTGCCCGATCAACTCGTCCGGGTGCGCCAGGAAATTGAACACGTTGAACTCGTGCTCGTACATCGGATTGTCGAAGCGGCGCGCGGTGCGGGCGATCTGCGCGGTGAACAACAGGAATAGCATGATATGGGCGACGTACATCTCCGCCGCGCGGCGCCACAGCCGCTTGAGCGCGGCGAGGAACCAGCCGCCGGCGACGATCGGCCCGTAGATCCAGCCGACGAGATAGCCGGAGATGAAGACGAAGAATTCGGCGGCGTCGCTGAAGCCGAAATTGCGCAGCGTCAGCCAGGCCACGACATCGTGCGGGATGTGGTCGAGGAAGATCATCCACAGGCCGATGCCGCGGAAGAGATCGAGTCGCAAATCGCGCTCGACCGGCGCCAACAATGCCGACTGGTCCCGTGTGATCATGGCCCCGCCTCGTTCGCTGGGCGTCGCGCCAAAAGCGGCGCCGAACAATCGGATGCTAAAAAACGTGAATCAAAAGGTCGACTGCCGCATTGGCTAGCCTGGCAACGGTAGCCGACCCCGGGAGCCACGCAAGGGACTTGTGGGGCAGCGAACCCGCGCCTTCGCGCTGCAACAGGCGGGCCCGATCTCAAAACTCGCGAAAACAACCCCATGCACAGTAGACGATGGTTGCAAGATCAATGGGTTAGGTGGGGAGCGGGATTGGGTGCGGGTCGGGCAGGATGTCAGGAGCCAAAAAGCCAAGGGATGTGGTTTGACTCGCCCGTCCGGCTCGCTCAAGCAAGCCGAGGAGAATTGGCCGCGATCGTTGCCGCCCATTCCGAATGACGTCTTCCGCGATTTGCTTCGTCGGGCAAAACAGGAGCATAGTGGCATCATCGCAGGAGGTCGGACAGGCCGGGGTCTGGCTGCGCCTTTCGGCGCGAGCGAGTTGTGCGGTCGAGGCACGTTAGGACTTTTGTTTTCTCCGACGTTGGCCGATGGACAGTCGGAGTTTGGTGCAGTCCAGTGCTGGTACCATCATTCGCCTCTTGATCGAGTGAATTGATTGTCTTCGACAAGAGAGCCTACCTGGCCCGCGTGTGCGTTTCCCCGCTTGCTGGCTTTCTGCTCTACTCGTGGTGGCGCCGCCGCTGGCGCTCTGGCCAAGGGAAGCGTTCATGAGCCGATCGGTGCATGTTCCTGTCGGAATTTTCGATAGCCTGCGCTACGGGTTTGCGCAGGTTGCCACTGTCCCCACGCCGTTTGGCGACGTTGTGTATGTGTCCGGCCAGGTTGCCTGGGATGCAGAACAGAACGTCGTTGGCGCTGGCGACATCGGCCGTCAACTCAGCAAGAGCTTAGAAAACCTTAGCGTTGCGCTGGCATCTGTCGGTGCGAAACTCGATCAGGTGGGTGCGTTGCGGCTCTACATCAAGCAGAGTCACATCCAAGAAGGCAAAGCCATCAGCTACGCCCTCAAGGCGGCGTTTGGCGATCATCCGCCGTGCACGACCTGGATTGGCGTGCCAAGCCTTGCCAGAGATGAGTTCCTGATCGAGGTGGAGCCTTCTGCGGTTTTCCTGGCGCGAAACGGCTGATTGCAGTCTGGGTGAGGCTCGACCGTAAGCACCGAACCGACCGTGGCAGGAGCATTGCGTTTGGGCGTAAGGAATTACGGAGGCGGCATGTCGGCCACGCTGCTAGCGCCTGCCGCAGAACCGGTTCAACTCGTCCGCGGTCTGCTGCGGAAGCTCCTCCGGGAAGAAATGTCCTCCATCGAGCGGCTTTCCTTGGACGTCGCCGGCCCAGTTTCGCCATAACCCCAAGGGGCCACCCGCGCCCGCATACCATGAATTCAACGGTCCGCGGCCGCTCCAGAGGACGAGAACAGGGCAATCGATCCGACGGCCGGAATTGCGATCGGCCAGATCGTGCTCGTGATCAATTGTCGCCGCCGCGCGATATTCCTCGCAGATCGCATGAACATGCGCCTCATCGCGCAACGCCTCGACGTAGGCCGCCCGTACGGCTGAACTGAAACTGTCTGCGCTCGACCCCCAACCATGGAGCGCATTGTCGACGACGGCATCGGGTGCTGCGGACAAGAGCCGCTCGGGGAGCGGCTCAGGCTGCGCGAGCAATGACCAAGGCCAATAGCCGACTGCCAGTTTCTTGTCGGCGCGTTCCCAGGCATCGGCGATCGGAACGACGTCGAGGACGGCGAGCCGTTCCACGCGCTCGCCATGGTCGAGCGCAAGCCGATAAGCGACGCGGCCGCCGCGATCATGGCCCGCTACCGAGAAACGGATGAAGCCAAGCTTTGTCATGACGGACACCATGTCTTTTGCCATCGCCCGTTTCGAATATGGCGCGTGGTCCGGGCTGGAGGGCGGACAAGCGCTGCGACCATATCCACGAAGATCGGCACAAACGACGGTGAAGTCTTGCGCGAGCAACGGCGCAACGTCTCGCCACATCAGATGCGTCTGGGGAAATCCGTGCAGCAGGAGAATGGCCGGTCCGGAACCGCCCCGGCGTATGAAAATCCGCGCGTCCTCGGCCTGAACATCGGCGGCTTCAAAAACCTCAAACTTCATGGGACGAGCCCTTTCCGAACGACGGCGAACCAAGAAGCAATCCTATTCCGCCAACTGACATCGACGCCCCGGATGCAGGTTGGGTTCCGCCGCGATATCGTGTCGTTCGAACGATGTTGCGATCGCGAAAACATTCCGAATAGGTGAGTGGAGGTGTCGGAACGAGGCGCCGCCGAACGTCTTCAGAGATATCGGCCCTAACCAGAGGTTAAGCCATGGATAGTTCCATCCTGAGGCCTGCTTCCGAACTCGCTCGCACGAACAAGGCCCATTTTCCCAACGAAAGCGCCGACTACCGCCGCGCCCGGCAAAGCCTTCTGGCCGAGGAGATCGAGCTGCGTCGCCAAATCGAGCGTGTGGCTAAACTGCGCCGGGCGCTGCCGCCCGGCGGCGAGGTGACGAAAAACTACGTGTTCGAGGGCGAGGACGGCAAAGCGAAGTTCTCCGACTTGTTCGACGGCAAGCAGACGCTCGCGATCTACAGCTACATGTTCGGGCCGCAGCGGCAGACGCCATGCCCGATGTGCACCTCATTCATGAGCACGTGGGAGCACAAATTGCCCGACGTCGAGCAGCGTATTGCCTTCGTCTTCATCGCGCGGTCGCCGATCGCGCGTTTGATCGAGGCAAAGAAGGCGCGTGGCTGGTCACGACACAAGATCTTCTCCGACATCTCCGGCGATTACACCCGCGATTACGTCAGCGCCGAAGACGCCGACGTGCCCGGTTACAGCGTGTTCACGCAGCGCGACGGCACAATCCGGCATTTCTGGTCCGGCGAGATGGGGGCCACGATGGCCGACCCACAACAGGACCCACGCGGCGCGCCCGACATCGATCCGCTCTGGACCATCCTCGACACCACGCCAGAGGGGCGCGGCACCGACTGGTATCCAAAGCTCGCGTACTGAGCGCTTTCTGCTGTCATTGGCCGCGCGTGCCGCGCAATCCGATCTACAAAGGTCGTTTGGCGGACGATGATCTCTATAAGGTCACAAACCCGAAACAAAAATGGCCCCGGCTCATGCGAGCCATTCGTCTCGCGTCCGGATAAATCCAAACTTGGTTGCGGGGATGCGCAACCACCGAGGGGCCGCACCACTGCCGCGAACGGTCGCCGAATCATTGAGAGGAGGTGTCGGAACGAGGTGCCTCCGGCAATTGTGATTTACGCCTTTCCTATGATCCGCTTGCTCGATTACGGAACCATGGGCGACTGGAATACTTACTCGGTTCAGCCTGATGGAGAGCAGAAATGTTCATCGTGATCGGAGCAAACGGCCGTGTCGGCTCGGCAGTGGCGTCGACGTTGCTGAATGCAGGTCGGCCAGTCACGGCCGTGCTTCATAGCAGCAACAACGAAGCCGATTGGCGCAAACGCGGCGCCCAGACCGTGGTCGTCGATGTGCGCAACACCGACGCCCTGCGTGCGGTGTTCAGAACGGGCACCCGCGCTTTCCTGCTAAACCCGAACGCCGATGTCTCGGCCGACACCGATCGTGAGGAACATGCTACTGTTCGGAGCATCGTCGCGGCCGTCGACGGATCCGGTCTCGAGAAAGTCGTCGCGGCATCCACTATGGCGCCCAGCCGGGCGAGCGCTGCGGCGATCTCAATATCCTCTACGATTTCGAGCAGGCGCTTGCCGCGCGATCGATACCGGCGACCATACAGCGAGGCGCCTACTACATGAGCAACTGGGACGAAATGCTCAGTGCCGCGACGGGAGGCGTGTTGCCGACAATGATTCCGGGAGACATGAAGATCCCGATGGTCGCGCCCGCCGATCTCGGCAAAGCGGCCGCGCGCCGTCTACTGGAGCCACCTTGCGGTCATGATGTACATTATGTCGAAGGGCCCTTGCGATATTCGCCGCAGGACGTAGCGGACGTCTTCGCGGCGGCGCTCGGCAGTCCGGTGAAGGTCGAGGTCCTACCGCGCGATCAATGGATTGCGGCTTATCGAAAGCTGGGCTTCTCTGCCGCAGCGGCCGAATCTTATGCGCGAATGACCGCAGTCAGCGTCGATAGCGGCTTTGCCATGTCAGAGCCCTTCGAACGCGGGAGGACCACTCTCGAAGACTATATTGGCACGCTTGTCGCCAAGTCGCGCGGCTCGCACGCTCTGCCAGCGGGGCACGGCGCGCCTCGAGAGAGTTGGCATTGAGGAAGGCGCAACCACCGCGGTGACAACCGCCTATTCAAGCAAACCCGCCTTGCTCAACCCCTCGCGCAAGCGCTCCGAGCCTCCGGCTGATGCGAGCTGGATCGTGCTCAGGAAGCGGGCGATCGTCAAATCGGGACAAGGCACATTGGCGCAGCCGCGGCCGTTCTGGCTTCATCTTCCAGTCCTGCCTGTGCCGACGCGGCCGCGTGCCAGACGCGCGAATGTTGCATCGCGGGCAAATGGTCCATCGCTGTCCGGCTTGGTTCCAACGCCTCTCGATATCGCCCGGCAGGACATAGCCGTTGCTGATGACGGCCATTTGAAGCGTTACGGACGCGTACAGGCGCCCGAGAACTTACCCCTCCAAAATCGCGACCGCTCTTGTCCATCCCGCCGAGGCTCGTTCGATCTTCACGGGGAAGCATGACACCTTGAAGCCGGTTGGCGGCAGCAATTCGAGATTGTGCAGCTTCTCGAGATGGCAATAGCCGATATGACGGCCGGCCTTGTGCCCTTCCCAGATCAGGCTGGCGTCTTTGGTCTCGGCGTATTTCTTCGCGGTGTGAACGAACGGCGCGTCCCAGCTCCAGCCGTCGG
This sequence comes from Bradyrhizobium sp. CCBAU 11357, assembly GCF_028128865.1. NCBI lineage: Bacteria > Pseudomonadati > Pseudomonadota > Alphaproteobacteria > Hyphomicrobiales > Nitrobacteraceae > Bradyrhizobium > Bradyrhizobium sp. CCBAU 11357. The sequence continues at coordinate 18,572 of NZ_LBJW01000107.1, forward strand.
TGCCGGTCAGGCGCACACCGCGCTCGAGCAGGTACATGGTGGCTTCATAGCCCATGCCGCAGCCCGACGTGACGTAGTCCTGCCGGCCATATTTGGCGCCGGCGCTGGTGTTGACCACGACGATCTCGAGCGGCTTCAGCTCGTGGCCGATGCGCTTGAGCTCGGCCTCGACGTCTTTCGCCGTCGCGACATAGCCGTCCGGCAAGTGCCGGAAGTCGAGCTTCACGCCGGGCTGGAAGCACCATTCCAGCGGCACCTCGTCGATGGTCCAGGACCGCTCGCCGCGATTCATGGTCGGATGAAAATGCCAGGGCGCATCGAGATGCGTGCCGTTGTGGGTGGAGAGGCTGACCTGCTCCACCGCCCAGCCCTGGCCATCAGGCAGGTCCTCGGCCTTCAGTCCGTCGAAGAACTGCAGCATGCGCGGCAGGCCCTGCTGGTGATTGATGTACTGGATCGTCGGATGATTGCCGGGCGGATCGGCCGGCACGTCGTTCTGGAGGGGGACGGAGATGTCGATCAGCTTGCTCGTCATGGCGCTTCCTCGTTGATTGTTCTCGTTGGCGGCCGTCAGGCGTCGCTTCAGACGCGCCTGCAGACTTCCCCTTCAGGTTTCTTGCCCTTCAGGTTTCTTGCCGCTCGACGCGGTTCTTCAAAATACCGATCTTCTCGACCTCGAGCTCGATCGTATCGCCATGCTCGAGAAACCAGCCGAGCTCGAGGCCGCAGCCATTGCCGACGGTGCCGGAGCCGATGAATTCACCGGGCATCAGCGTCTCGTCCTGGCTGACGTGGGCGATGATCTCCTCGAAGGAAAACAACATGCCCTCGCTCACGCCTTTCGAACGGGTCTCGCCGTTGACGCGCGCTTCCATCTTCAGCTTGTAAGGATCGCCGATCTCGTCCGGCGTCACGATCCAGGGCCCCATCACGTTGCCGCCGTCGAAACTCTTGCCCTTGGCCGGGCCGAGCCGTCCCTCCATCTCGATGCGCTGGGCGTCGCGCGCGGAGAAATCGTTGAAGATGGTGTAGCCGAAGATGTGATCCCCAGCTTTCGCAGGCGTGATGTTCGCGCCCTTGTTCCTGGTGATGATCCCGAACTCGAGCTCGTAGTCCATCACCTTGCTGTAGCGCGGCCATTTCACCGTGGTGTTGGTGCCGCGGACGCTGAAGCGGTTGGTGATGTAGTAGATCGGCTGCTTGCGATAGACCTCGGGCAGCTCGCCGAGCGGCTCGGCGTCGATGCGCGCCAGTTCCGCCATGTCGCCCCTGGCGCGTGCGGCGAGCTTCCGCTGCCCGCGCGGCGCTTGCAGGATGTGCAGCGCAAACGACATGCCGTCGCGCATTTGCCGGGGCACCGGCACCGGCGCGAGGATGTCGACGGCGCTGACTGCCGCCGACAGCGTCGCGTCCTGGCCGTGCTTGTCCAGCAGGGCCCGGGCAGAATCGAGCGCGCGGGGCCCGGCGTCGATCAGCGCCAGCATCGAGCCGAAGGCCGGATCGGCCCCGCCGTCCCGCGCGGCCGCGGCGGCGAGGTCGAACATTTGGCTGTCATTGGCGTGGACGGCGCCGATTTTCTCCTGACCGGCCGATCTGAATGTTGCGAGCTTCACCCTGGACTCCCCTTGCTATCGTTTGAAATATATGATCAGATAAAATATCGATAAACAAGTCTGAAAAATACAAAGTGGGGAGAGCGCGGTGAGGCGAACGCAGATAAGCAGCGTGCTGGCAGGTCTCACACTCGCCGTCGGGGTGTCGGTTGCCTTGACGGCGACAGCGCTGGCGCAGGCCAAGATCCAGATCGGCTGCACGGCGACCTCCGACTGCGCCTCGGCCATGGTCGCGGTCGACGAAGGCATTTTCAGAAAGCACGGGCTGAACGTCGAGATGACGCCGATCGCGATCAACTCCAACATTCCGGCGGCGATCCTCTCGAACTCGATTCAGGTCGGCGGCCCCACCTCCACCGTCTTCCTGCAGGCCGTCGACGGCGGTCTCGATCTCGTCGCGATCGCCGGCGCCTCGGTCATGAACCCGACCTCGAACACCGCGATCGCCGCGTTCGTCCGCAACGGCATCACCATCAAGGATCCCAAGGATTTCATCGGCAAGAAGGTCGGCGCGCCCGGCCTGAACGCCTTCCTGCACGTGCTGTTCGTGAAATGGCTGGTCGAGAAGGGCGTCGACCCCAAGAGCGTCAATTTCGTCGAAGTCACCTTCCCGACCATGGCCGACATCATCAAATCAGGCGGCGTCGATGCCGTGCTCACGGCCGAGCCGTTCGTCACGCGCATGAGCAATGCGGGGCTCGGCACGGTCGGCGCGCGGTACGGGGCCGAGCTCGGCCGTACCGATCCGATCATCTTCTATGCCGCATCGCGCGACTGGGCGGAGAAGAATGTGGCGACTGTGAAGAAATTCCGCGAAGCCATCGCGGAGGCCGCCGTCATCGTCAACAGCGACCCCGAGAAGGCCTCGGCCTCGATCGCCAAATTCACCAAGCAGCCGCTCGATCTCGTCAAGGCGACGCCGCCGAACCAATCCGAGCCGAGCCTCAAGCCGCAGAACCTCAGCTGGTGGATCGAGGTGATGTCGTCGCAGAAGATGCTGCAATCAAAGCTCGACACCACGAAACTGGTGCTGAACTAAGGGATATCGACGATGCCTGCTCCCGAGCGCAGTCTCGAACGCCTGCCGACGGAAGCCGGCACCTTGAGCGAGCGCGCCGCAAGCCTGATCGAGCAGGACATCCTGGCCGGAGATCTCGCGCCGGGATCGCGGCTCGGCATCGTCGATCTCGTGCAGCGTTACGAGATCGGCGCTACCCCCTTGCGCGAAGGCCTGTCGCGGCTGATGTCGCGCGGCCTGATCGTCGGCATCGGCCAGCGCGGTTTTCGCGTCGCCGAGGTCAGTCGCGAGGATCTCGCCGACATCACCTGCATGCGAACGGCGATCGAGATCGAGGCGGTCAGGCTCGCCATCCTGCACGGCGATGCCGCCTGGGAGGCCGGCATCATTAGCGCGCTGCATCAGATGCGCCGGCACATCGAACGCACCGGAAATGAATTCCGCGAGGGCGCGGCGGAGTTCGACCGGCTGCACAAGGGCTTCCACACCGCGCTGCTCGCCGCCTGCGGCTCGCGGCGCATGCTGGCCGCCCACTCCGACCTCTACGACCAGGCCTACCGCTACCGCCGCGTGATGATGAGCGCCATCGACAGCGGCGAGAGATTCATCCGCAGTCACCAGATGCTCGCCGACCACGTGCTCGCCCGCGACGTGGCCGCCGCGCAAAACATGCTCGCGGCGCATCTGCACGCGACCATCGATTTCGTCTATCCGCAGGCGGGCGAGGAGCAATCATGAGCGTCGTTGCCAGGCTCATTGAGGCGCGCGCCACGCGGCGGCAGAAAACGCTGATCGCGTTCAACGCCGCAACGCTGCGGCTCGGCGGCAAGACCATCATCGAGAATCTCGATCTTCAGGTGCGGCCGGGCGAATTCCTCTGCATCGTCGGCGCCTCCGGCTGCGGCAAGACCACGGCGCTGCGGCTCGCTGCCGGCCTCTATCGCCCCACGAGCGGCGCGGTGACGTTCGACGGCGAAGAGATCACCGCGCCGCGGCGCGAGGTCGCGATCGTGTTCCAGGATTACGGCAAGGCGCTGTTGCCGTGGCGGACCGCTTCCGGAAACATCTCGCTCGCGCTGGAAGCCTCGCGTGTCCCGGCGCGCGAGCGCGGCGCGCGCATCGAGGCGCTGCTGCGCAAGGTCGGCCTGCCCGCCCATGCCGACAAATATCCGACCGAGATGTCGGGCGGCATGCAGCAGCGGCTGCAGATCGCGCGCTGCCTTGCGCAGGAGCCGACCACGCTGCTGATGGACGAGCCGTTCGGCGCGCTGGATGCGATGACGCGGCAGGGCTTGCAGGACGAGGTGCTGTCGCTGACGCAGGCGAGCGAGACCACCGTGATCTTCGTGACCCACGATCTCGACGAGGCGATCTATCTCGGCGACCGCGTCATCGGCCTGTTGCCGCATCCGGGCCGGATCGGGATCGAGCTCGACGTCGACCTGCCGCGTCCGCGCGACCAGCTCGCCACCCGCGAGCATCCGGAATTCCTGCGGCTGCGCCGGCAATTGTTCGACTTCATCAAGGCGACCGAACATTGAGCCTCGACCGCACGAGGCCCTTGCTGCTGCCGCTGGCGCTGATGCTGGCGTTCGAGCTCTGGGCGCGCCTCACCCATCTGCAAAGCGACAGCCTGGCACCACCGAGCGCAATCCTCGCGGCGCTGGCCAATGCGCTTGCCGATCTCTCGATTCCGATCGCGACCCGCGACACGCTGTTCGCCGCCTTTGCGGGGCTGGCCATCGGCAGCGCCATCGGGCTTGCGCTCGGCATCGCCTTCGGCATTTCACGTCCCCTCGACCGACTGATGGAGGTGACGGTCGAGGCGATCCGCCCGATTCCCTCGATCGCGCTGCTGCCGATTGCGTTGATCGCGCTCGGCTTTGGCTACCGCATGGAGATCGTGATCGTGGCGTTCGCCTGCGTCTGGCCGATGCTGATCCTGACGCGCAGCGCGGTGCGCAGCATCGAGCCGCGATTGATGGAAGTGTCGCGGGCCTTGCGGCTGAGCGCGCCGCAACGGATCGCGAAGATCGTGATCCCGGCCGCACTGCCGCGAATCTTCGTCGCCTTCCGCCTGTCGGCCGGCATCGCCCTGATCGTCGCCGTCACCGTCGAGATCGCCATCAACCCGATCGGCCTCGGTGCCGGCATCATGCTGGCGCAGCAGGCACTGCGCGCCGACCTGATGCTCGCCTATCTCGTTTGGATCGGCGTGATCGGCTACGCGCTGAACATCCTGTTGATCGCGGCGCAGCGCCGCCTGTTCGGCCGCGCCGCGCTCGCCGGAGACAATCCATGAACCGCGCAGCGATCCTCTGGCGTGTCGCCAGCATCCTCGTCGCAGCCAGCTTCATCGCGGCGTGGCAGCTCATTGCCAATCTGAAGCTGGTGTCGCCGGTGTTCCTGCCCGGTCCTGAGAGGGCCTGGGCCGCTTTGGTGCGCGGCTTTTCGGGCGGTGATCTCGCGGGCAAGCTGATCGGCACGCTGGAGCACATGGCCTATGGCTGGCTCGCCGCCTCGATCGCCGGCATTGCGCTTGGCGCGCTGATCGGTTCGTCCAAGATGATGCGCGCCTATGTCGCGCCGTCGCTGGAATTCCTGCGGCCGCTCCCGGTCTCGGCGATCATCCCGGTCGCGATCGCGATGCTCGGGCTGACGCAAGGCATGGCGCTGTTCGTGATTGCCTTCGGCGCAATCTGGCCGATCATGCTCGCAACCATTCACGGCTTTGCCGCGGTCGAGCCGCGGCTGTATGAGGTCGCCCGCTCGCTGCAGATGTCGCGCACCGCAATCATCGCCAAGATCGCCCTGCCCTCGGCATTGCCGGATATCCTCGCGGGCATGCGGCTCAGCCTGACCGTCGCGCTGATCCTCTCGGTGGTCTGCGAGATCCTGGCCGGCCTCGACGGGCTTGGTCACTGGGTCCTGCTCTCGGCACGCGCGTTCCGATCCGCCGACCTCTTCGCCGGCGTCATCCTGCTCGGTGCGACCGGATATTTGACGTCGATTGCGATGTCACTGGTCGAGCAGCGGCTACTCGCCTGGCAGACCGCGGCGAGGTAGCGCGGCGATCCCATCGCCCAACAAAAACGGCCCGCATCAAGCGGGCCGTTGTCGTCTCGGATCCGGTGAAATCCGAATTTGGTTGCGGGGATAGGATTTGAACCTATGACCTTCAGGTTATGAGCCTGACGAGCTACCGGGCTGCTCCACCCCGCGTTAAACCTTTGCGCGCCTTCAGTTAGATCCTGGGGACGGTCGGTTGAGGCCGGCGCTGGTCGCGCTGGCTTGTCGCTTCCGTCCCAAAGGCTTCCTTGGAAGGCGACCCCCGGGCAATGCCCGTCGGGTGCGGGGGCTATGTATCAAGGCGGGCTGCCTTTGGAAAGGGCTGCGGGAACGTTTTTTTCGACTTTGTGACAGGGGGATGGGCGGATTTCCGCGCCGTTCCGCGCGCTCTTGCCAGAAGTTCCACAAAGGGCCAGCTTGCGGCAACAAGATGAGGGGCGAAAACGCCTTGGGTCATTCCGGGGCGATGCGCAGCATCGAACCCGGAATCCATTTCGCAGCACGTTATGCGGCTCAATGGATTCCGGGTTCGCGCTTCGCGCGCCCCGGAATGACGAGAAATGGGGGGCTAATATTGACCGACACATTCGATTTCGTCGTCGTGGGCGCGGGCTCGGGCGGCTGCACGATTGCAGGGCGGCTGTCGGAGGATGCGGGCACATCCGTCGCGCTGCTCGATGCGGGCGGACGCAACGACACTTGGCGGATCACGACGCCATTCGGGCTGGCGTTGCCCTACGTCGCAGCCAACTGGGCCTTCGATACCGTGCCGCAGAAGAGCTTGAACGGCCGCATCGGCTATCAACCGCGCGGCAAGGGCCTCGGCGGCTCCTCGGCGATCAACGCGATGGTCTACATCCGCGGCCACAAATGGGATTACGACCACTGGGCCGCGCTCGGCAATGCCGGCTGGTCGTATGCGGACGTGCTGCCCTATTTCAAGCGGTCGGAGAACAACGCCGATTTCGACGGCGAATATCACGGCAAGGGTGGCCCGCTGCACGTCAACAAGCTGCGCTCGGACAACCCGATCCATGACGTCTTCCATCAGGCCGCGCGCGAGGCGCAGTTCCGCATCCGCGAGGACTTCAATGAAGAGGACCATGAGGGGCTCGGCAGCTACCAGGTGACCCAGCGCCACGGCGAGCGCTGGAGCGCGGCGCGTGCTTATCTGGATCCCTATCTGGGCAAGCGGCCGAATCTGCGGGTCGAGACGGGAGCGCAGGCAACGAAGATCCTGTTCGAAGGCGGGCGCGCGGTCGGCATCGAATATGTGCAGGGCAGACAAAAGAAGCAGCTGCGCGCCCGTCGCGAGGTGATCCTCGCCGCCGGTGCCTTCCAGTCGCCGCAGCTGTTGATGCTGTCGGGACTAGGCGACGGCGATGCGCTTGCCGCGCACGGCATCGGCGTCGTGCATCACCTGCCCGGCGTCGGGCGCAATCTGCAGGACCATCCGGACTTCGTGTTCGTCTACGCCTCCGATTATCCGCACTTCGTTCACGCCTCGATCAGTCGGCTGCCCTCCCTGCTGCGCGGCATCCAACGCTATCGCCGCGAGCGGCGCGGCGTGATGACCACCAATTTCGCCGAGTGCGGCGGCTTCCTGAAGACGCAGCCCCACCTCGACGTACCGGACATCCAGCTCCACTTCGTCATCGCAATGCTCGACGATCACGGCCGCAAGAAGCACAAGGAGGCCGGCTTCTCATGCCATTTCTGTCTGCTCAGACCGAAGAGCCGCGGCAGCATTTGGCTGAAAAGCGCCGATCCGCTGGCAGCACCGATGATCGACCCGAACTTCCTGGGCGAGGAAGAGGATGTCGAGAGGATGGTCGCGGGCTTCAAGACGACGCGGCGCTTGATGGAGACGCCGGCGCTGCGCGCATTGCAGAAGAAGGACATGTTCACATCCGACGTGAGAACGGACGAGGACATCCGCGCCGTTCTGCGTGCACGCGTCGACACCGTCTATCACCCCGTCGGCACCTGCAAGATGGGCACGGACGCGATGGCCGTGGTCGATCCGGCGTTGAAGGTGCGCGGCGTCGGAGCATTGCGCGTGGTCGACGCCTCGATCATGCCGACCCTGATCGGCGGCAACACCAATGCGCCGCCATCATGATCGGGGAGAAGGCAGCGGATATGATCAGTGGGGAGGTGCGGTAGTTACTCTCCTGTCATTGCGAGCGCAGCGAAGCAATCCAGAATCCCTCCGCGGAAAGACTCTGGATTGCTTCGCTGCGCTCGCAATGACGATGTGGATAGGGCGGCGAATACACGTTCAACTCAGCAAAAACCCGCCATCCACGGTCACCACGCTCCCCGTCATGTAGCGCGACGCATTCGACGCCAGCAGCAGGATCGCGCCGTCGAGATCGGATTCGGCGCCGACGCGGCGTTGCGGGATGCGTTTGGCGAGGCGCTCGCCTGCCGGCGTCGACCAGAAGGCGTGGTTCATCTCGGTGTCGATATAGCCGGGCGCGAGCGCGTTGATGCGGATGTTCTGGCCCGCGAGCTCCAGCGCCATCGCTCTCGTCGCCTGGATGATGCCGGCCTTGGAGATCGCGTAAGGCGAGAGCGCCTTCAGGACGCCGGTGCCGAGCACGGAAGCGATGTTGACGATGTTGCCCGGCTGCTTGCGTGCGATCATGCGGCGCGCCACTTCGGTCGCGAGGAAATAGGCGCCCTTGAGATTGGCGCCGATCACCGCGTCCCAGTCCGCCTCGGTCTGCTCGGTCGCGAGCTTCTCGATGGCGATGCCGGCATTGTTGATCAGCACGGTGACGGGGCCGAGCGCGGCTTCGGCGGCATCGACCGCCTTGGCGATCGAGGCGGTGTCGGTGACGTCGAGCGCGACCGTCGCAGCGCGGCCGCCCTTGCCGCGAATTTCCTCTTCCAGGCTCTTCAACTTGTCGGTCTGCCGTGCGGCCAGTGCGACGGCCGCACCATGCGCCGCCAGCACGCGGGCAAATTGCCGGCCCAGCCCTTGACTCGCACCCGTGACGAGGATGGTTTCTTTACTGACGTCGAATAGGTCTGACATGACGCGTTCCTTGCGCGGTTCCCTTACGCTTTGGAGCCACCAATACAGACGATTTTAGCGATCTGAAACCGGAATGATCGGCTCGGCGTTCATTCGTTCCGTCGAGGCAGGGCTTTCGCGCATGAACAGTTTCGATCTCGCCGTCTACGCCGCGCTCGCCGTCGCGGTCGGCTTCGGCTTCAGGACCGGGCTGCTGCGCAGCGCCATGACCATCCTCGCCTATCTGCTCGCCGCGCCGATCGCGGTGGCGCTGATGCCGCTGATCGCACCGCAGATCGCCGGCAATCCGAACTCGCCGCTGCTGCAGAACTGGATCTGGTTCTTCGCCATCTTCGTGGTCGTCGGCATGCTGTTCGGCCAGATCGGCCGCATTGCGCTGAACGACACGATCGGCGAGGCCGGCATCGGCGACCGGCTCGGCGGCGCCGCGCTCGGCGCCGCCAGGGTCGGCCTCGTCGCCACCACCTTGGTGCTGGTGTTCGACCAGATCGTGCCGACGAACCGCCAGCCGCCCTTCCTCGCCGGTTCGCATCTGCGGCCGCTGTTCTCGACCGCGGGCCAGATGGGCTTCAAATCGCTGCCGCCGGAAGCCGCCGCCGCGATCGACCGCCTCAAGCAGGAGCGGCGGATCTAGTCCGGATCATGCCTGCGCATTTGCATCGCCAGAGCGCGCGCCATGCATTTTGGTGCGAGCCCGTCCCTTATCAGCGGCGTCGCACTTGGCTAGAGTGCGGCCCGTCCAAAACCTGCCTGATAGATACGGGAGTGAAACAGTGGATCTTGGGATCAAAGGTCGCCGCGCCATCGTCTGCGCATCCAGCAAGGGCCTCGGGCGCGCCTGCGCCATCTCGCTGGCGGAGGCCGGCGTTCACGTCACGCTGACCGCGCGCGGCACTGATGCGCTGAAGAAGACGGCCGATGAGATCCGCAAGGCCTATCCCGATGTGACGGTTACCGAGATCGTCGGCGACATCACGACGCCGGCGGGCCGCGAGGCCGTGCTGAAGGCCTGTCCCGAGCCCGACATCCTGATCAACAACGCCGGCGGCCCGCCGCCCGGCGATTTCCGCAACTGGACCCGCGACGACTGGATCAAGGCGATCGACGCCAACATGCTCACCCCCATCGAGCTGATCAAGGCGACCGTGGACGGCATGATGGCGCGCAAGTTCGGCCGCATCGTCAACATCACCTCGGCCGCGGTGAAGGCGCCGATCGACATCCTCGGCCTCTCCAACGGCGCGCGCGCCGGCCTCACCGGCTTCATCGCCGGCCTGTCGCGCAAGACTGTCATCAACAACGTCACCATCAACGGCCTGTTGCCGGGCCCGTTCGAGACCGATCGCCTCACCGGCACCGCGAAGGCCGAGGCCGACAAGCGCGGCGTCAGCCCTGAGCAGATCCTGGCCGAGCGCGCCAAGCTCAACCCCGCCGGCCGCTTCGGCCAGCCCGACGAGTTCGGCTATGCCTGCGCTTTCCTGTGCGGCGCCAAGGCCGGCTTCATCACCGGACAGAACATTCTGCTGGATGGTGGTGCTTTCCCGGGGACGCTGTAAGCGCAACTTGCCCTCCCCGTTCTGACCGGGAGGGCACTCTCCGCCTCACCGCTGCTTGGTCGGCTCGTCCTCATCCTGCTGGCTCGGAGCGGAGGAATCGGCGGTGGTGCGCTCATCGGTCCAGTCGATGCCGAATTCATCGAGCCCGTTCGCGAGCAGGTCGCCCAGCATCGGCTCGCCGAGCAGATAGTGCACGGTTTCGCGGCGCGGGCTGCCATACTCACGCCGCGCCTCCACCGCGCGGGCGCGCAGATCGTCCCATTCATCGATCGAGCCGTCGCCGCGGCCGAGCCAGGTCAGCGCGACGAGATCGAGTTGCTCGTCCTCGTTCAAGGCGATCATGAAGCTTCCGAGCTCCTGGACGACAGGATCGGAGCCGTCGTCGTCGAGGACGTCCATCATATCGTCATCGGCCGCGTTCGAGCCGGAGTCGGGATCAGAAGCCCCCTCCTTGACGTCGAATTCGCGCGCCTTCTCGATGATGAAGGCGACCTTGTCCGCGGAAATCGCAAGCTCTGGCATGGCTTCCCCTTCGGCGTCTGTCTCGGGTTCCGGCGATAACGCCGCACCGCGTCAGATGATCCATTGCGCTCGATGGCAGAAAATGTGCATGTTCCAGCGCAAGAGCAAGAATACGGGGAGGCGCCGGATGCTGTGGAAGGTCGGCAAGGTCAGGATCACGAAATTCGTCGAAATGGAGACGGTCGGCTCGACCCGCTTCATCCTGCCGGCAGCCACCCATGACGAGATCCAGAAGCTGCCCTGGCTGATCCCGCATTTCGCCACCGAAGAAGGCCGACTGAAGATGTCGATCCATTCGCTCGTGGTGGAGACACCCTCGCGCCGCATCGTGGTCGATACCGGCCTCGGCAACGACAAGCAGGGCCGCGGCGTGCCGACCTGGAACAACCGCAGCTCGCCGTTCCTGGAGACGATGATTGCGGCGGGGTTTCCGCCCGACAGCATCGACACCGTGCTGTGCACGCATCTTCACGTCGACCATGTCGGCTGGAACACACGACTGGTCGACGGCCGATGGGTGCCGACCTTCCCGCAGGCGCGCTACGTCTTCGGCAAGACCGAATATGAACATTGGCGTGATGACACGGCCGAGCCGGACAAGGTCGCGGTGTTCAACGATTCCGTGAAGCCGGTGGTCGATGCCGGCCAGGCCGAGCTGGTCCCGAGCGACCACCGGCTCTGCGAAGAGATCAAGCTGATCCCGACTCCCGGTCACAGCCCGGGGCATATGAGCGTCCTGATCGAATCCGACGGCGAGCAGGCGCTGCTGACCGGCGACGTCGCCCATCATCCCTGCCAGATGGCGCATCTGGAGTGGTGCTCGACGGTGGATACCAACCCCGCGGAATCGGCGGCAAGCCGGCACGCGGTGTTCTCGCGCTTCGCCGACACGCGAACGCTGGTGATCGGCGGGCACTTTTCGGCCGGGCACATCAAGCGGGATGGGGACGCATTCAGGTTTGTGCCATTGGCCTAGCTTCGTAGGGTGGGCAAAGCGAAGCGTGCCCACCGGTCCGGGCTAACTGGAAGAGATAGTGGGCACGGCGCGTTGCGCCTTTGCCCACCCTACGAGCGCCGGAATCGGGGGGCTGCAATGCGGCCCGTTTTGAGCGGTTGAATTTCCTGCCGCCCTGTTCCAAGAAGCTATTCAACCGATCGGTCCAATCTCCAGGGAGAAACGAGAATGAAGCTTGTTCGTTATGGCGAGAAGGGGGCGGAAAAGCCCGGCCTGATCGACAGATCCGGCCAGTTGCGCGACCTGTCGGCGCATGTGAAGGACCTCACGGGTGAGGCCTATTCGCCGGAATCTTTGAAGAAGCTGGCGGCGCTCGATCCCGCCTCGCTGCCCGCCGTGTCCGGCAAGCCGCGGTTCGGCGCGCCCGTCACCGGCATCTCGAAATTCATCGCGATCGGCCTCAACTATTCCGACCATGCCAAAGAGACCGGCGCCGAGATTCCGAGCGAGCCGATCATCTTCATGAAGGCCAACACCTCGCTGTCGGGCCCGAACGATCCGGTGGAGAAGCCGCGCGGCTCGACCAAGCTCGACTGGGAGGTCGAGATCGCCGCCATCATCGGCACCCGCGCCAAATACGTCTCGGAGGCCGACGCGCCGAATCACGTCGCCGGCTATTGCGTCTGCAACGACGTCTCCGAGCGCGCCTTCCAGATCGAGCGCCTGGGCCAGTGGACCAAGGGCAAGTCGCACGACACGTTCGGCCCGCTCGGGCCGTGGCTCGCGACCAAGGACGAGATCAAGGACGTGCAGAACCTGTCGATGTGGCTCGACGTCAACGGCCAGCGCCGCCAGACCGGCTCGACCAAGACCATGATCTTCTCGATGGCCAAGTGCATCTCCTATGTCTCGCAGTTCATGACGCTGTTGCCCGGCGACGTCATCACCACGGGCACCCCGCCCGGCGTCGGCCTCGGCATGAAGCCGCCGACCTTCCTCAATGTCGGCGACGTCGTGACGCTCGGCATCGAAGGTCTCGGCGAGCAGCGCCAGGAGATCATCGCGGCGTAAGGCCTCCGCCCCTCTCCCGTCATTGCGAGGAGCCCGCGACAAAATTGCGAAGCAATTTTGCGCTGGCGACGAAGCAATCCAGACTATTTCCGCGGAGACAGACTGGATTGCTTCGCTTCGCTCGCAATGACGAAACCAATTGCCGGTCACCGCGCAGGACATTCCCATGAAGCTCACCTTTTCCCCCGCCTCGCCCTTTGCCCGCAAGGTGCGCATCGCCGCGATCGAGCTCGGGTTGATCGACAAGATCGAACTCGTGCCCGCGAGCGTCGCGCCGGGCACGGCCAACGAGGACTATTCGAAGATCACGCCGCTGAAGAAGCTGCCGGTGCTGATCACCAACGACGGCGACGTGATCCTGGATTCCTACGTCATCGTCGAATATCTGAACGAGATGGCGGGCGGCAGCCTGATCCCGGATTACGGCCCGCGACGCTGGAAGGCCAAGACCAATCACTCGCTGATCAATGGCATGCTCGATTCCATGCTGCTGTGCCGCTACGAGAAGATGGTGCGGCCGCAGGGGCTGCAATGGCAGGCCTGGTCGGACGATCACTGGAACAGGGCCTGGACCGGCATGGCGCGCTTCGAGAACATGCCTGAGGTGCTAAATGGCCCGTTCGACATCTCGCAGATCGGCCTCGTTTGCGTGCTCGGCTATGCCGACTTCCGCTTCGCCGATTGCGGCTGGCGCAAGGCCTATCCGAAGCTCGACACCTTCTATCAGAAGATGCTGGAGCGGCCCTCGGTCAAGATCTCGGTGCCGCCGGCCGCATAAATTTCGGGAGTTCTCATGAGCCTCAAATTCTCGGTCGGCGATCTCACCATCCATCGTGTCATCGAGCAGGAGACCTCGTTCGTCCCGGCGCTGGAGATGCTGCCGGGACTGACGGCGGACGTGTTGGCCGAGAACCGCGCCTGGATGCGCGAGGCGAAGGCGCTGGACGAGCAGGACGTGCTGCTGCTGTGCTTCCAGTCCTACGTGGTGAAGACGCCGCACCACACCATCCTGGTCGACAGCTGCATCGGCAACGACAAGCCGCGGCCCAATCGTCCGAAATGGAACATGAAGACCGACGACACCTATCTGCGCGGCCTCGGCGCCGCCGGGTTCGGGGTCGACGACATCGACTTCGTGATGTGCACGCATCTGCATGTCGACCACGTCGGCTGGAACACGCGGCTGGAGAACGGCCGCTGGGTGCCGACCTTCCCCAAGGCACGCTACGTCTTCGCCAAGCAGGAATTCGATCACTGGTCTGCGCAGAATGCGAAGACGGAGATCCCGCCTTTCGTCGACAGCGTATTGCCGGTGGTCGAGGCTAACAGGCACGAGCTCGTCGGCAACGACCATGCGATCGGCGATCACGTCCGCATCCTGCCGACGCCTGGCCATACGCCGGGCCATATCGCCATCACGATGGGCAGCCGCAAGGACGATGCGGTGTTCTCCGGCGACCTCATGCACTCGCCGCTGCAGACGCTCTATCCGGAGCTGTCGATCAAGTTCGACGTCGATCCGGCCGCAGCCGCGAAAACGCGCCGCAGCTTCCTGGAGCGCTATTGCGACACCGACACGCTGTGTTGCACCGCGCATTTTCCCTCGCCGTCGGTGGGGAAGATCAAGCGCAAGGGCAACGCGTTCGTGTGTGAGTCGGTTTAGTCTAGCGCGGCTCACGCCGCGGACTCCCATCCTCCCCTGGAGGGGGAGGATCGGTTCGCATGCAGCGAAGCGGAATGCGAACCGAGGTGGGGTGACGGTCTATCCTCGTTGAATACTGCCCGAGTGGAGAGATCACCCCACCCCGCTCGCGCTTCGCGCGATCGACCCTCCCCCTCCAGGGGAGGGTAAGAGACACTCGAGTGGAGGAAACGATGACCGCACTCCCCGACATTCCTCTCCCCGCCGGAATCCGCTCGCGCTACGTCGACGGCATCAACGGATTGCGGATGCATGTGCTGGAGGCCGGCTTCGAGACCAAGGGCCGGCCCTGCATTCTGCTGCTGCACGGCTTTCCCGAGCTCGCCTTCTCCTGGCGCAAGGTGATGCCGACACTCGCCGCGGCCGGCTATCACGTGATCGCGCCGGACCAGCGCGGCTATGGCCGCACGACGGGATGGAGCGCGGAGTATGGCGACGATCTCACGCCGTTCTCGCTCTTCAATCTCGTGCGCGATGCGCTCGGCCTAGTGTCGGCGTTCGGTTACAGGCAGGTCGATCTCGCCGGGCACGATTTCGGCAGCCCGGTTGCGGCCTGGTGCGCCTTGATCCGGCCCGAGGTGTTTCGCTCGGTGACGCTGATGAGCGCGCCGTTCGGCGGAGCACCGGCGTTGCCATTCGGCACCGTCGACAATCCAGCAAAGCCCGCGGTGGAAGACCCCGTGCATCGCGAGCTCGCCGCGCTGCCGCGTCCACGCAAGCACTATCAATGGTACTACGCGACCCGTCCGGCCAATGCCGACATGCAGCACGCGCCGCAAGGCGTGCATGATTTCCTGCGCGCCTATTATCATCACAAGAGCGCGGACTGGACCGACAACAAGCCCTATCCGCTGCAAGCATGGTCGGCGCAGGAGCTGGCGAAGCTGCCGACCTATTACGTGATGGACTTGCACGAGACCATGGCGGAGACGGTCGCGAAGGAGATGCCCTCGCCCGCAGCAATCGCCGCGAACCTATGGCTGCCGGACAGCGATCTCGCCTACTACAGCGCCGAATACAGCCGCACCGGATTCCAGGGCGGGCTGCAGTGGTACCGCTACGGCACGTCGGGCATGCTCAACAATGAGATGCAGCTGTTTGCCGGCCGCAGCATCGACGTGCCCTCCTGCTTCATCTCGGGCAAACAGGATTGGGGCACTTATCAGCGTCCGGGGGTATTCGAGGCAATGCAGGGGCGCGGCTGCACCAGGATGCTCGGCTGCCATCTCGTCGACGGCGCCGGCCATTGGGTGCAGCAGGAGCAGCCGGCCGCGGTGAGCCGGCTGCTGCTGGACTTCCTTGCAAAGGCCCACGCGGCCTGATTTGACCCGGAACCGCTGCCTCCTATATAGTTTAGAATTATTCTAAACTAGGGAAGCCGGTGCTGCTGTGAAGAATTTTGCCGATCTGACCGAGCGTGAGGTGCTGGCGGTCGCGATCTCCTCCGAGGAGGAGGACAGCCGCATCTACATGACCTTCGCCGAGGATCTGAAGGAGCGCTATCCGGACTCGGCAAAACTGTTCGAGCAGATGGCCGAGGAGGAGCGCGGCCATCGTCACATGCTGCTTGAAATGTACGAGCAGCGCTTCGGCCAGCATCTGCCGCCGATCCGCCGCGAGGACGTCAAAGGCTTCCTGCGCCGCCGCCCGATCTGGCTGACCAAGAACCTGCCGCTCGACACGATCCGCCGGGAAGTCGAGACCATGGAGCTCGAGGCCGAGCGCTTCTACGCCAAGGCCGCCGAGCAGGCCGAGGACGTCAACGTGCGCCGGCTGCTCGGCGATCTCGCCGAGGCCGAGAAGGGCCACGAGCACACCGCCGCGAGACTGACCGACGAGATCCTGAAGCCCGACGTGCGCGCCGAGGAGGACCGCACGCGCCGGCGCATGTTCGTGCTGCAATATGTGCAGCCCGGCCTCGCCGGCCTGATGGACGGATCGGTCTCGACGCTGGCGCCGCTGTTTGCCGCAGCGTTCGCCACGCACCAGAACTGGCAGACGTTCCTGGTCGGCCTCGCCGCCTCGATCGGGGCCGGCATCAGCATGGGGTTTGCGGAAGCGCTGTCCGACGACGGCTCGCTGACCGGGCGCGGCTCGCCCTGGCTGCGCGGCATCACTTGCGGCGCGATGACGACGCTCGGCGGGCTCGGCCACACCGCGCCTTATCTGGTGCCCGACAGCTGGGCCAACGCATTCTGGATTGCGACCGCGATCGCCTGCGTCGTCGTATTCTTCGAATTGTGGGCGATCGCCTTCATCCGCTCGCGCTACATGGACACGCCGTTCCTCCAAGCCGTGTTCCAGATCGTGCTCGGCGGCGCCATCGTGCTGGCGGTGGGGATCGTGATCGGGGCGGCGTAGTTCGCATCACATTCGCTGTCATGCCCCGGCTTGACCAGGGCATCCAGTATTCCGCGGCGGCAGTTCACTCACACAACTGGCGCCGCGGAATACTGGATCGCCCGGGTTAAGCCGGGCGATGACACCGACTTTGTGTTGGCCGTGCCGCCGATGGCTAGCAGCATATCAATCTCGATCAAACAGCCGTTGCGACGTTGGGCCAAACTGCGCATCATCCCTCAACAACCAGAGCGGGAGAAGCGCGTGGCCGGATCGGAATGGAGTTTCAAGAGCGCGGTCGAATTGTCGGCCGCATTGAATGCGAAGAAGGTCTCGGCGGTCGAGCTCACGCAGGATGCGATCGCGCGTATCGACCGGCACGACGGCAGCATCAACGCGGTGTGCGTGCGCGATTTCGATCGCGCGCTCGTCGCGGCGCGCGAGGCGGATGCGGCGCTGGCGCGCGGCGAGCGCAAGCCGCTGCTCGGCCTGCCCACGACGATCAAGGAATCCTTCAACATCGCCGGCCTGCCGACGACCTGGGGATTCGTACCGCAGAAGGACTTCAAGCCGGTGGAAGACGCGCTGGCGGTGGCCCGCATCAAGCAGGCCGGCGGCGTGATCCTCGGCAAGACCAACGTGCCGGTCGGGCTCGGCGACTGGCAGAGCTATAACGACATCTACGGCACCACCAACAACCCCTACGATCTCGGCCGCACGCCGGGCGGTTCGTCCGGGGGATCGGCGGCAGCCCTCGCCGCAGGCTATTGCGCGCTCGCCACCGGCTCGGACATTGGCGGTTCCCTGCGTGCGCCGGCATTTCATTGCGGCGTCTTCGCCCACAAGCCGACCCTCAATCTCTGCGCGGCGCGCGGCGAGACCCCGCCGCCGTTTCCAGCGATTCCGCGCGAGGGCGACCTCGCCGTCATCGGGCCGATGGCGCGCACGGCAGCGGACCTGTCCTTGCTGCTCGACGTCATGGCGGGACCCGATCCGCTCGAGGGGGGGATCGCCTACAAGCTCGACTTGCCTGCCGCACGGCATCAGTCGCTGCGGGATTTTCGTGTCCTGGTGATCGACAGCCATCCGCTGCTGCCGAGCGACCAGGATGTCCGCGGCGCGATCGACAAGCTTGCTACCGATCTTGCGAAGGCCGGCGTCACCGTCGCACGCGAGAGCGCGCGGCTTCCGGACTTCGCGGAGACGTCGCGGCTTTACATGCGCATGCTGCTCGGCTTTCTCGGCGCGTTCTTACCTCCCGACGAGCTGGCGGACGCGCAGGCACGGGCGAGCCAGCTCTCGCCGGAGGACACGAGCCTCGGCGCGGAACGACTGCGCGGCATCACCGCGAGCCACCGCGCCTGGGTGCTGGATGCGGGTAGCCGCGCCGTCCTCCGCGCGCAATGGCGGGCGTTTTTCGGAAGCTTCGACGCGGTGATCTGCCCGATCATGCCGACGCCGGCCTTTCCGCACGATCATTCGCCGGAACAAGATCTGCGAACGATCAGTATCGACGGCAAGGATTACCCCTATTCCGACCAGCTCGCCTGGCCGGGCATCGCAACGCTTCCGGGCCTGCCGGCGACGGCGGTTCCGCTCGGCCTGTCGAAAGGCGGCCTGCCCGTCGGCATGCAGATCGTCGGTCCGTGGTTGGAAGATCGGACGCCGCTCAAGCTCGCCGAGCTGGTCGAGCGGGAGTTCGGCGGCTTCGTGCCGCCGCCATTATTTGGTGACTAGTCCTTCCCGTCATTGCGAGGAGCTCTTGCGACGAAGCAATCCAGACTGCGTCCGCGGAGACATTTCTGGATTGCTTCGCTCCGCTCGCAATGACGGAGTAAGATAACATCGAGATTCCAGGTTCGCGCTCCGCGCGCCCTGGAATGACGGGGAGGAAGCACCATGAGTCAGGATCTCGAGCAGCTCACCGCACTCAATCGCGACTACGTCGCCGCCGTGCAGAACTGCGACGTCAAGCGCTTCGACGAGATCCTGGCGCCGGAGTTCTATTGCTCCAATCCTGACAAGACGCTGGTCGACCGCGCCGCCTTCCTGGAGCAGACGGCGCGGCCGATCGCGATCCGCAATTTGCATGCACACGACGTCATCATTCGCATCATGGGCGACTTCGCGATCATCCACGCCGCGACGAGTTACACGACGGCGGACGGTCAGCAGGCGAGCGGGCGGTACACCGATTGCTGGGCAAAGACGAGGGGAAGATGGCTGGCGGTGTCGGCGCACGTGTCGCGGTGAAGAAGGGACGCTGACCACACACTCTCCGCTGTCATGCCCCGGCTCGACCGGGGCATCCAGTACTCCGCGGCGGCAGTTCGGCGGACGAACGGCCGCCGCGGCGTACTGGATCGCCCGCCTTCGCGGGCGATGACACCTTCAATTTGGATCAGCTATCGAACACGATCACGCTGCGCAGCGTCTTGCCCGCCTTCATGTTGGCGAAGCCCTCGTTGATCTCGGAGAGCTTCAGCTTGGCGGAGATCCAGTCCTCCAGATGCAGCCGGCCACGCAGGTAGAAATCGACCAGGCGCGGCATGTCCACGCGGAAATGGTTCGAGCCCATCGAGGAGCCCTGGATCTTGCGCTCGCGCAGGAAGTCGAAGCCATGCAGCTCGATCTTCTGCCCGAACGGGATCATGCCAACGATCGTGGCGGTGCCGCCGGAGGCGAGCATCGCAAAAGCCTGCTCGGCAGTCTCCTTGCGGCCGAGCACCTCGAAGGAATGATGCACGCCGCCATTGGTGAGGTCGCGGACCTGCTTCACGACATCGCCGTCGGCCGGGTTGATGATGTCGGTCGCGCCCAGCTTGGTCGCGAGCTGGAGTTTTGCGGGATTGGTGTCGATGGCGATGATACGGCCGGCGCCGGCGATCTGCGCGCCGTTGATCGCGGCCATGCCGACGCCGCCGCAGCCGATCACGGCCACGGTCTCGCCCGCGGTCACCTTCGCAGTGTTCACCACCGCGCCATAGCCGGTGATGACGCCGCAGCCGATCAGGGCGGCGAGATCGAGCGGCATGTCCTTGCGGATCTTCACGATGGCGTTCTCGTGCACCAGCATCTGCTCGGCGAAGGAGGAGAGGTTGAGGAATTGGTGCAGCTTCTCCGGCTTCGACCATTGCATGCGGTTGGAGACGCCCGGCAGCATCTTCACCGTCGCGTCGGTGCAGAGCACGGTGCGGCCGGTGGTGCAATTGTCGCAGGTGCCGCAGAAGACGGAGAGACACGTGACGACGTGGTCGCCCGGCTTGACATAGGTGACGTCGGAGCCGACCTGCTCGACCACGCCGGCGGATTCATGCCCGAGCACCGCAGGCAGCGGATGCGGATAGAGCCCTTCCATGAAATGCAGATCGGAGTGACAGAGCCCGGCGACTGCGGTGCGGATCAAGACCTCGCGCGGGCCAGGCTTCGGCAGGCTGATGTCCTCGATGACGAGCGGCTGGTTGACTTCATAGAGGACGGCGGCCTTCATCGAACACTCCCTATCGCGTTTTTTGTTTGATCGTAGCGCGCAGCCTACGCTGCCAGGACCAGTTCGCCAACCTCGCTCATGCTGGCGGCGCGATCGCCGAGCAGCAGCGAAGCGATCTTCGCTTGCGCGGCATTTTCCGTCAGCCGGAACGGATCGTTCGGCGTCACGCGATGGTCGATCACGAGGCGCGACAGCAGCAGCCGGCGCGCATCGCCGCGCATGTCATGGATGCGGTGTGCTTCCCAGGCGAGGGCGACTGCGCTGGCGACGTGATAGAGCACGCTGGTGGCGCGGCGCGCATCGGCTTCGTTCTCGGACTTGCCTGCGACTTCGCGCGCGAAGCCGACGGCGCGGTCGGTGAGGCCACGCAGATGATCGCGCCAGGCCTGCGGCACCGAGGCGCTGTCGTCGAGCCGGGCGTGCAGATCGGCCGCGAGTGCGGCCTCAGCGCCGTGACGACCGACCGCCCGCCGCAGCGCATCGATCGCGACGATGTTGCCGGTGCCTTCCCAGACCGAGCCGAGATGCGCATCGCGCAGCAGGCGGGCGGTGGCGAATTCCTCGATATAGCCGATGCCGCCGCGCATCTCGAGCGCATCGCCGCAGACCTTGCGTGCGTCGCGCGTGGCGCGGAATTTGAGCGTCGGCGTGAGAATGCGCAGCAGCGCCGCGGCATCCTGGCTGCCGGCCTCGGCACGGTCGAGCGCGTCCGCAGTGAGGAAGCTCATCGACAGGCCCTGCTCCACCGGCAGCATGATCTTCAGCATCTGCCGCCGGCCCAGCGGCAGATCGATGATGCGCTGGCCGAACACGACGCGGCTCTTCGCCACCGTCATCGCGTCATGATAGGCGCGGCGCATCAGCGCGGTGGACTTGACGCCGTTGGAGAGCCGCGAGGAATTCACCATCTCGGCCATCTGCACGAAGCCGCGGTCGAGCTTGCCGACCGCGTAGGCGATCGCGCCTTCGAGCTTGATCTCGCCCGAGGCCATCGAGCGGGTGCCGAGCTTGTCCTTGAGGCGCACGATCCGGTAGTGGTTCTGCGAGCCGTCTTCGAGGAAGCGCGGCATCAGGAACAGGCCGACGCCGCGCGTGCCGGGGCCGGCGCCTTCGGGGCGCGCCAGCAGCATCACGACTTTCGCATCGGCATTCGAGCAGAACCATTTCTCGCCATAGAGGCGCCAATGGTCGCCCTCCTGCACCGCGCGCGTGGTCAGCGTGCCGACGTCGGAGCCGCCCTCCTTTTCGGTCATGAACTGGCCGCCTTGCGTCAGCTTGCTCATGTCGGTCGAGGTCAGGCCATCCAGATATTTCGCCTTCAACGCCTCGCTGCCGAAATTCGCGAGCAGCTTGGCGCAGCCGTCGGTGACGTTGATCGGGCAGCCCATGCCGAATTCGGTCTGGTTGAACAGGAAGGTGAAGGCATGCTTGGCGACGACAGGATATTTGTCCGGCCAGCCCATGATGCCCTTGGCGATCGAGAGCGCGTGGATGCCGAACTGGCCGAACGCGGCGTTCTCCAGCTCGCGATAGGCCGGGTGATATTCGATCCATTGCACGTCGCGGCCGAACTTGTCGCGCTGGTGCAGGATGGGCGTGTGGCGGTCGGCAAGCCGCGCGCATTCATCGAGATGGCCGCCGGCGAGCTCGCCGAGGCGATCGAGATGCGGCTCGATGTGGCGGAACAGATTCTCCGGCAGATGAATGCGGAGCAGGTCCGTGAGCGCGGGATCGGCGCGGTAGAAATTCATGCCGGACGTATCGGGCGCCAGCAGGCCGGAGGGTGCGGCCGCGATATCTTTTGGCTGCGCTGTGACCGGTCCGGGCATGATCGTCCTCTTCGTTTCCGTCCCACGGCAATTCTTTGCGCTTGCCGCTTTGGATGATGTCGATCATGCTCCCGTCGCGGACAGCGATAAAGCCGCAAAATGTCAGGGCGGCATGATCGCCGCGAGGGAGCAATTCGCCCTGCGGAATTGTGGCCGCGCCGGCTGGTTGTCCGCACGGACCGTGCCTAGATCAACGGCTCCCCGTCTGCGAGAGATCACCAAATGGAACATCCGAAATACAAGATCGCCCTCATCGTCGGTGCCGGCGAAGGCCTCAGCGCATCGCTGGCGCGCCTGCTTGCGGCGCAGGGCATCCGCGTCGCGCTCGCCGCGCGCAAGATCGAGAAGCTTGGCGCGCTCTGCACCGAGACCGGGGCGAAGGCCTATGCCTGCAACGCCACCGAGCCCGACGAGGTGGAGCGGCTGTTCGGCCTGGTCGAGCGCGAGATCGGCACGCCCGACCTCGTCGTCTACAATGCCAGCGGCCGGACGCGCGGGCCGTTCGTCGACCTCGTTCCCGCCGACGTCGCGCAGGCGATCGCGGTCAGCGCCTATGGCGGCTTCCTGGTGGCGCAGCAGGCGGCCAAGCGCATGCTGCCGAACCAGCACGGCGCGATCCTGTTCACCGGCGCTTCCGCCAGCGTCAAGGGCTACGCGCAGTCCGCTCCCTTCGCGATGGGCAAATTCGCGCTGCGCGGCCTTGCGCAGAGCATGGCGCGCGAATTGTCGCCGCAGGGTATCCATGTCGCGCATTTCGTCATCGACGGCGGCATCAGGAGCGCGGCGCGAAGCGAGCCGGCGGACAAGCCGGATTCGATGCTCGATCCCGATGCGATCGCACAGAGCTATTGGAACGTGCTGCAGCAGCCGCGCAGCGCCTGGAGCTGGGAGCTGGAGCTGCGGCCCTGGGTGGAGAGGTTTTGAAGCAAGCTTCCGTAGGGTGGGCAAAGGCGCGAAGCGCCGTGCCCACGATCCGAACTTAAGAAACAATGGTGGGCACGCTTCGCTTTGCCCACCCTACGAGAGCAGGGAGGAACAATGAGCAGCGAAACCACCATCGACACCGGCACCAATGAACTCCTCTGCGTCATCCGCGACCGCGTCGCTGTCATCACGCTGAACCGGCCGGAGGCGCGCAACTCGCTGTCGGATGTGCTGACGCCGGCGCTGCGCAGCATGATCCGGACCTGCGCAGAGGATCCGAACGTTGGCGCGCTGCTGCTCACCGGCGCGGGCGAAGCCTTCTGCGCCGGCGGCAACGTCAAGGGCATGGGCGCGCATCGCGATCCCAAGAAGCTCGAGATGTCGCTGGACGATCGCATCGCCGACCTTCAGGAGCGGCAGCGGCTGCTCACCGGCGCGCTGGTGTCGGTGCGCAAGCCGACCATCGCTGCGCTCCCCGGCCCCGCGGTCGGAGCCGGGCTTGCCATCGCGATGGCCTGCGACATCCGCATCGCGGCGCAATCGGCCTTCGTCGCCACCGGCTATGCCCGCATCGCGCTCAGCGGCGATTACGGCATCGCCTGGCTGCTGACTCGGCTGGTCGGCACCGCGCGGGCGCGCGAGTTGATGTTCACCGGCGACCGCGTCGATGCCGCACGCGCCGAGGCGATCGGCCTCGTCAACCGCGTCGTACCCGACGACAAATTGCAGACCGAGGCGTTCGCGCTGGCGAAATCGCTCGCCGAAGGCCCGCGCGTCGCGCTGCGCTACATGAAGGACAATCTCGACGAGGCCCTGCTGTTCGACTTCGAAACCGCGCGCGACCACGAAGCCGAACGGCTGGTCCGCCTCACCACGACCGCAGACCACAAGGAGGCCGTGCAGGCCTTCATCGAGAAGCGCAAGGCGGTGTTCACGGGGAAGTAGCTCCGAAACAAGCGCGGTCATTCCGGGGCGATGCGTAGCACCGAGCCCGGAATCCATTGGGTCGCAAAACGCGCGGTGAAATGGATTCCGGGTTCGCGCTGCGCGCGCCCCGGAATGACGATGGAGGGAGAGACCGCGAAGCACAAAAAAATGCCCGGCTCTGGCATGGCCAGGCCGGGCTGCAGTCATGTCAGGCCGAGGCTGAGGGGCTGTCGGCCTGACGGGAAAGGGCGGCGAGGCGCCAGCTCGCACAGGGAATGTCCTGCGGCGCGAGGTTGATCTCCTTGTCGAAGCGCACCAGCTTCCAGTCATCAGGATGGTTGACGAACGTGAAGCCGGATTTGCGCGCGAGCGAGACCATGGTCTCGTTGGAGCGCAGCGTGTCGCCGAACATGTGCTCGGCTCGAAGCGCAGCCGCGCGGCATTCGAGGTTCTTCATCAGCGCGGTGGCGATGCCGTGACCCTGCCAGCGGTCGTCGACCGAGAGGCCGAACTCGAGCGTCGCGGTCTCGGCATTGAAGGCATAGCGCGCTTCCGCCACGATGGTCTCGAAGCCGTCGACCATCATCGTCGCCACGACGGTGAAGCGATCGCGCTCGCCGACCTCGAGGAAATCGTGCAGCAGGCCCTTCGGCAATTCGCTGATCGCGCCGAAGAAGCGGTTGTAGCGGGAGCGGGTCGAGAGCGCGCGGAAATAGTGCTGCAGCTCATCGGTGTCGCGCGGCTCGACGAAGCGGACATTGAGCCGCTCACCGTGCCTTGTGCGCAGCGTGTCCGAATATTGCTTGAGGTCTTCGAGGCGAAGGGTGCTCATGACACATGCCCTGGTGAAAGGGACCGCCGGCGCCCCTGTGCTCAGGCGGCGCCGGCCTGGCGGCCAATCAGGCCCGCCAGAAGGGTTTGTCGGCCTCGTAGGCAACGTCGGACCAGGACAGCCCGACGTCGTGGAGGTCACGGGCGGTCCAGTGGGTCAGCTCGCGCCGGGTCCGGTAGCGTTCGTGCCAGACGTGAAGGGTCTCGCCGATCTGGTAGAGGAGGCCGTGCGCATGATGATTTGTCATCGAATTGTCGGTCAAGGTAGACATTTGCAGCTCCTGGAGCTAAGTTGACCGCTAATATCTGCCTCCTTCCGCGCCGCGACAAACGACAATTTGTACCTTTTCGCATGAAATAACGTCATGCATCCTGCTGCCAAATGACTGCCAGATTGCCCTCCCTGAACGGATTGCGTGCGTTCGAGGCCGCCGCCCGCCATCTCAGCTTCACGCTCGCCGCCAGCGAGCTGAACGTGACCCAGACCGCGATCAGCCATCAGATCCGCAGGCTGGAGGAGGAGCTCGGCATCCGCCTGTTCATCCGGCAGAACCGCGCGTTGGCGCTGACGCCGGAGGCGCGCGACTATTTGCCGGGCGTCCGCGCCGCCTTCAACGATTTGCGCCTCGCCACCGACCGTCTCTTGCGCAAGGACGACGACAAGGTGCTGACGGTGTCGACGCTGGCCTCGCTCGCCGCCAAATGGCTGCTACCGCGGCTGACCGATTTCCAGGAGCAGCATCCCGGCATCGACGTGCGCATCACCACCTCGACCAGCTTCGTCGACTTCCAGCGCGACAATGTCGATGCCGCGATTCGCTATGGCCGCGGCCAGTGGCCGGGCCTGCGCGCCGACTGGCTGATGGCGGATGAGCTGTTTCCGGTGTGCAGCCCCTCGCTGCTGCGCGGCGACAAGCCGCTGCGCCGCCCCGAGGATTTACGCAACCATCCGCTGCTGCACACGTCGAGCACCAACAGCGACGACTGGCGGCTGTGGCTGACCGCGGCGGGCCTGCCGGCCGAAATCGCGCGGCATCCCGGCATCACCTTCGACATGATCTTCATGACCATCCAGGCCGCGATCGACGGCATCGGCGTGGCGATGGGACGGACCTCCTACGTGCAGGACGACATCGCCAAGGGCCGCCTCGTGGTCCCCTTCAAGATCGCGCTGCCTGCCGATGCCGGGTTCTACCTGGTCGCGCCGGAAGGCCATCGGGAAGCGCCAAAGCTGGCTGCGTTCCGGCAATGGTTGATTGCTGCAACGCAAAATAAGGCCTGAAAAATCAGCAGCTTCCTCTGCAAAACGGATTGACTCGCCGCTTCTCGCGCGGGAAGGGGTATGACAGATTGTCGCAGCATCAATCTGTCGCCTTGCCGTGAATGATTCCCGGTCCGGCCACGTCTTGAAGGGGAGCAATGCCATGGCTGGACCAGCCACCTCAACCAATTCGCCCGCCATCAAGTCGCGCATCGGCGCGATCCTGCGCGCCACGAGCGGCAATTTCCTCGAGCAGTTCGACTTCTTCCTGTTCGGCTTCTATGCCGCCGCGATCGGCAAGGCGTTCTTCCCGTCCACCAACGAGACGGCGTCGCTGCTCAACACGTTCGGCGTGTTCTGGCTCGGCGCCTTGATGCGTCCGGTCGGCGCCATCGTGCTCGGGGCCTATATCGACCGCATCGGCCGCCGCCAGGGCCTGATCGTCACGCTCGGCATCATGGCCTTCGGCACCGTCGTTATCGCGTTCTGCCCGAGCTATGCGACCATCGGCATCGCCGCGCCGATCATCGTGCTGATCGGCCGGCTGCTGCAAGGCTTCTCCGCCGGCGTCGAACTCGGCGGCGTGTCGGTGTATCTCGCGGAAATCGCAACGCCTGGCAATCGCGGCTTCTACACCTCGTTCCAATCGGCGAGCCAGCAGGTCGCGATCTTCGTGGCTTCGATCCTCGGTTTCATTCTTTCCGAGGTGATGCCGGCCGACACCGTCGCCGCCTGGGGCTGGCGCATTCCCTTCTTCGTGGGCTGCCTGATCATTCCCCTGATCTTCGTCCTGCGGCGGACGCTGGAGGAGACGCCGGCCTTCCTCGCCATGAGGAAGCATCCGACGACGCGCGAGGTGTTCGCCTCCGCGCTCGCCAACTGGCGCATCGTCGTCCTCGGTATGATGATCGCGATCCTGACCACGACGACGTTCTACTTCGTCACGGTGTACACGCCGACCTTCGGCAAGACCGTTCTGAAGCTATCAACGCAGGACGCGTTGCTGGTCACGTTGCTCGTCGCCGTCACCAATTTCATCTGGAATCCGGTCGGCGGCGCGCTGTCCGATCGCATCGGTCGCAAGCCGGTGCTGCTCGCCATCGCGGGCCTTTCGCTCGTCACCGCCTATCCGGCGCTGCACTGGCTGGTGGCGGCGCCGACCTTCGGCAAGCTGCTCGCGGTCGAGATGATGTTCTCGTTCTATTTCGGCGTCTACAGCGGCACCATGCTCGGCGCACTGGTCGAGATCGTGCCGGCGCACGTGCGCACAACCTGCTTCTCGCTCGCCTTCGCGCTCGCCGCCGCCCTGTTCGGCACATTCACCCCGTTCGCCTCGACCTGGCTGATCGAGCGCACCGGCGACAAGGCCTCGCCCGGCTTCTGGCTGATGTTCGCAGCACTGCTCGGCATCATCGCGGCCTCGACGGTGTATCGCGGCGGCGGCAAGGCGGTGCCGACCTATGATGCGGTGCCGGAGCCGGTTGCAGGGCGTTGAGGCAGGTATCATTCCGGGGCGCGCGTTGCGCGAGCCCGGAATCCATTTCTCACAGCATTCTGTTGCACGATGGATTCCGGGTTCAGCCCTGCGGGCTGCCCCGGAATGACGGCGAGAGCTACAGCTCCACCACCACGTAGTCGCTCTCGACTTTCACCGGAATCGTCTCGGCGACATACGGTCCCTTTACCACGCTCGCGCCGGGCTCGACATGGGCCGGATAGGCCTTCACGCGAAAGCGGCGGGGATCGCAATAGGACTGGCCGGTGCGGATGTCGAACTCCCAGCCGTGCCAGGGGCAGCGGATGATCTCGCCGAGCTTGGTGTATTCGATCTCGCCCGGATTGCGCGACTGTGCGAGCCCGATCAAGGGCCCCTCGCACAGCGCCGCGCCCTGATGCGGGCAGCGGTTCATCAGGCCGAAATATTCGCCCTTGATGTTGAAGACTGCGATCGGCCGTCCGTCGATCTCCAGGAATTTTCGCGTGCCCGGCGGAAGCTCGTCGACCGCGGCAATCACATGCCGCGCCATCAATTTATTCCGTACAGCTTCTTTGCATTGCCGAGATAGAACGCCTCGCGGTTGGCTTCGCTGACGCCCGCCGGCAAGACGCGCGAGGGCTCGTCATAGTCCCAATGCGGATAGTCGGTCGCGAACAGCAGGCGGTCCCAGCCGATCCACTTGATGACGTCGAACAGATTCTCGCGGCTTTCAGGATCCTCCATCGGCTGCGTCGTCCACCACACCTGCTCGCGGATATATTCCGACGGCGGCCGCTTCACATGCGGCACCTCGCTGCGCAGCCGCTGCCAGGCCTTGTCGAGCCGCCATGCCAATGACGGCGCCCAGCCGAAGCCGGCCTCGATCATCACCATCTTCAGTTTCGGGAAGCGCTCGAACACGCCCTCCAAAACCAGGCTCGCCAGCGCCGATTGCTGGCACTGCGAATGCCCGACCATCTCCTCGATGTAATAGGATGGCCAGCCCGACGGCGTGATCGGATTGCCGCCAAAGCCGAAGGCGTGCACGCCGACGGGAAGGCCGGCCTCTTCCGCCGCCTGATAGATCGGCCAATAGCGGCGCTGGCCGAGGGGCTCGACGTTGCGGCTGAGCAGCAGCACCTGCACGAAGTTCTTGTCGCCGGCGCGCTCGCGGATCTCGGCGGCGGCCGACAGCCCGTCCTCATTGCCGACGACGATGGAGGCTTTCAGCCGCTTGTCCTTGCTGGTCCATTTGTCGATCTGCCAATCGTTGATCGCCGAGCACAAAGCGGCCGAGAGCTCGTGATTGCGGATGCCCTGCCCGGTGTTGAGCGGATTGAGCACGCCGAGCTGCACGTTGTTGGGATCGAGCAGCTGCTTCTGCATGAAGGCGAGCGAGGAGCCCTGCGGGCCGCCTTCCGGCGGATAGGCATCGCGGCGCGAGGCGTTGGGCTGGGCCTTCGGATAGGGCGGACCTTCCATCATGCCCTGATAGGCATGGACACCATAGACTTCGAGGTGATGCTGCCAGCGTTTGGCGAGATAGGGATAGAGCTCGGTGCGGGTCGCGCGTGCCGGATGGATGTCGCAGTCCGCGATCGCGGTTTTGACGGTCAGTGGGGAAGCGGCTTCTTGGTTCTCGCGGAACTGGATATTCATCGCCTTGCCTCCTTTGGCAGCGGGCTCATTTCAGGCGGGGATAGGTTGCATGCGGATTGTCGATCATGATCTTGCGCACGAGATCGGGGGACAGACCTTCGGGCAGCGCGTCTTGGTCGTCGAACTGCCAGTGCGGATAGTCCGTGGAGAATAAGACCAATTCGTCCGACTGCATATGATCAAACAGGCGAATTAATGTCTCGGGTTCCGGCGGCGCATCAAATGGCTGTAACGAGAAGCGGATGTTGCTGCGCACAATCTCCAGCGGTGCGCGATCGACCCACGGCGTTTCCATCCGCACCCCGCGCCAGAACTTGTGCAGCCGCCAGAGATAGGGCGCGATCCAGGACACGCCGGACTCCAGCATCACCATTTTCAGCCGCGGATATTTGGCGAACACGCCCTCGACGATCAGGCTGGTGAGCTGGGTCTGGAACGCCTGGGCCTGCCCGACATAATCCTCGATGTGATAGGACCCCCAGCCCACGGCGGTCGGCGGATTGTGATAGGCGGAACCGGCGTGGATGCCGACCGGGAGTTCCAGACGTTCCGCGGCCTCATAGATCGGCCACAGCGCGCGCTTGCCGAGCGGCGTATCGCCCATCACCAGCATCAGCACCTGCACGAAGCGCTTGTCCTGTGCGCAGCGCTCGATCTCGGCAATGGCTTTCTCGACGCTTTGCGTGGGAATCACGATGGAGCCACGCAACCGCGCCTCGCGATCGAGCCATTCCTTCGCCAGCCAATCGTTCAGCGCGCGGCAGAAGGCCGCCTGCATGTCCTCGGAGAACACCATCTGCACGCCATACAGCGGATTGCAGATGGCATGCTTGAGCTGGAAGGGATCGAGCACGTGGCGCTGCATGGCCTTCAGACTCTCGCCGGGCTTGCCGGTCTCGGGGCGCCAGTCCGGCCGCGCGGTGATCGGCGAGTTCTGCGGATAGGATTGCGAGATAAGGTCGACCATGCCGCGCGTCGTCACCTGATCGCGCCAGTAATCGTTCAGGTACGGCAGCAGGCTGGTCAGATGCGGCACGGCCGGATGCACGTCGCAATCAATGCCGCCGGCGATCAGGGATGCCATCACGTCTCCCTTCTCACGTTTCCTCGCATGTCTCTTCTTCTCCCGCCATTCAAGCAGGCCTGCTCGTCGCCCGCAACTCGGCCAAGCGTCCTGTCATATGCTAGGAAGGCTGAGCTCGGTTGCGAAGGAATGAGGGGTTACGAAATGAAAGAGCTCGTCGGCATTGCGGAACAGGTCGCGGCCAAATTGATCGCGCGCAAACAGACCATTGCGGTTGCCGAATCCTCCGCCGGCGGCTTGATCGCGGCCAGCCTGCTCGCGGTGCCCGGCGCATCCGCCTATTTCCTTGGTGGCGCGGTGGTCTATACCCGCGATGCCAGGCGCGTGCTGATGGATATTTCGGACGAAGGAATGAAGGGCTTCCGGTCCTCGTCGGAGCCCTATGCGCAATTGCTGGCCGAGCAGATTCGCAGCCGCTTTGGCTGCGACTGGGGCCTGTCCGAAACCGGCGCCGCCGGCCCCACCGGCAACCGCTACGGCGATGCCGCCGGCCACAGCTGCATGGCAGTGGCGGGACCGGCGTCAGAGGTGATGACGCTGGAGACTGATAGCAATGACCGGCTCGGCAACATGCAGGTGTTTGCCGCGACGGCTCTGAAGTTGTTGTTGAGGAAGCTGGAGGGGTGACGCTAGCTGTGCGGACGAAGTTAGCCAGGACAAGCTCACCACAACACTGCTGTCATGCCCCGCGAAGGCGGGGCATCCAGTACGCTGCGGCCGATCGATTGAACAACAACCGTCTCGGAGTACTGGATCGCCCGGTCAAGTCGGGCGATGACGACCTAATATGACGCGACAGCTACCTTCGCAAATGCCGCATGAAAATCCGCACCACATAGCCCGGGAAGCGCGGCGCTTCGTCGTACAGATCCGACGCGATCCGCTCGATGCTCTCGCGCAGCGACAGGAACTGCGCCTGACGCGCGCTGCTTTCGGTGCCCTGCATGCCCGCGAGCTCGTCCATCGCGGCGTCGCTGATCTGGCACTGCACGACCTCACCGTCGTTCAGCATGGTGAAGCGAAAGGCCAGCCGTTCCAGATCATGGCCAATGATCTTGTCGCGCGTGAGCGGCATCCAATTGTCCCGTTCGCGCCCCCGAACGGGACAATGCTGAAAATCTGGCGCCCTGTCACTATCGGAACCAAAGGACATGGCTATCATCTGAAGCCGTCAGCAGCACGGCTCGCTGAGCCGGCTGCGCTCCAGCCTCAGTAGACGAGCGCCGACCCTGTCGGCTGATCCAGTGCCGCAGCCAGCGATCTATACTCCTGGCAATCGGTTCCGCAGATCGACGCAATTCGACCGAGGTGATAGAGCGCTTGCTCACGATTGCCGCGCTCGAGCTGCCACAATCCATAATATTGCCACGTCAGCACGTGGTTCGGATCGGCCTTCAATGCGCGCTCGTACCAGGCCTGGGACTGCTCGTAGTCGCCGAGCTTGCGATAAGAGTAACCGATCAGGTTGGCGACGTTCGGATGGTCGTCATGGCCAAGCGACTTCAATTGCGCGATCGCGGCAGCATAGTCGTTGCGCTCGTAGATGGTGTCATAGGCCATACGGTAGCCGGCCGCGAATGCGGGATCGCCGATGCTGGACTGGTTGTTCGGCTTCTTGCCCTTGTGTGTGGACTTGGCGCCCGGGCGCTTCGGATAGGTTGGCTGCGGCTTCTGATCCGAATAGGTGCTGCCAAACGGATCCGTGCCGGGGCCGCCGCCACCGCCTCCGCCACCGCCGCCGCCGCCTCCTGCGGCAAGGGCCGGCGGGCTCAACGATGCTGCCGCAAACGTACCAAGCGCGACGAGTCTGATCATTGCTGTGATCATGTCTGTCTCCTGTACTGCTTCGAGCGACCCCGGACGAGGTGATAACCCTGCCTTGGCGGCAATATTCCAGGTGCTGCGTTCACGGAGACGTCAGCGTTCGTACGACAGCTCTGTTGCCCTTTACTGAAATGCAACTTCCGCAAAGCTGCGGAGCTTGCGCGAATGCAGCCGTTCCGATTCCTGCTGCTTGAGCCGCTCCAGCGCCTTCAGGCCGATCTCGAGATGCTGGCCGACGCGGCGGCGGTAGAATTCACTGGCCATGCCGGCCAGCTTGATCTCACCGTGCAGCGGCTTGTCGGAGACGCACAGCAGCGTGCCGTAGGGCACGCGGAAGCGGTAGCCGTTGGCGGCAATCGCAGCCGATTCCATGTCGAGCGCAACCGCGCGAGACTGCGACAGGCGGCGGATCACCTCCCGCCCGGAGATCTCCCAGTTGCGGTTGTCGACGCTCGCGACCGTGCCCGTGCGCATCAGGCGCTTGAGCTCGAAACCTTCGAGCCCGGTGACGTCCTCGACCGCCTCCTCGAGCGCGACCTGCATCTCGGCCAGCGCCGGGATCGGCACCCACAGCGGCAGCTCGCGGTCGAGCACATGGTCCTCGCGCACATAGCCGTGCGCGAGCACGTAGTCGCCGAGGCGCTGCGTGTTGCGCAGGCCCGCACAATGGCCGAGCATCAGCCAGGCATGCGGCCGCAGCACCGCGACGTGGTCGGTGACGTTGCGCGCATTGGACGGACCGGTGCCGATGTTGATCAGCGTGATGCCGCGATAGCCGGGTGCGACCAGGTGAAAGGCCGGCATCTGCGGTACGCGAGCCGGCGCGGTGCCGCTGATGGCGCCGCCACTGTTCGTGATCACGTTGCCCGGCGCGACGAAAGCATCGAGCCCGGCTTCGCCGGACTGCAGCCGCAGCTGACACGCTTGCGCGAAGGCGTCGACATAGAACTGATAATTGGTGAAGATGACGAAGTTCTGGAAATATTCGGGATCGGTGCCGGTGTAGTGATAGAGCCGGCGCAGCGAGTAATCGACGCGGGCGGCGCGGAACAGGGACAGCGGCTCCGGCGCGCCGGGCTGGAGCTCGAAGGTGCCGTCGGCGATCGAATCGTCCATCGTCGCGAGATCGGGTACGTCGAACGCATCGCGGAGCGCGCGTGTGACGGAAGAATTCTCGCTGGTGGTGATGGCGGCTTCGATATTGATGTCGCGGCGATAGGCGAAGTGGATCGGGATCGGTTCGGCGGATTCGCCGATCTCGACGGGCACGCCGTGGTTCTGGATCAAGAGGCCGATCTGCTCGGTGAGATAGCTGCGGAACAGATCCGGCCGCGTCACGCTGGTTTCATGCACGCCGGGTCCGGCGACGAAGCCATAAGCAAGACGCGAGTCCAGCCGCGCATGCGTCGCGGTGGTGAGACGGACAAAGGGATAATAGGCGCGCACCCGCGTCGTGATCGCTTCGCCACCAACATAGGCCTCGAAACGCTCGCGCAGGAATTTCGTGTTGCGCTCGTAGATTTCCTCGAGGCGGGCAACGGCGAGGTCCGCGTCGGAGAAGGATTTGGTGGCGATGGAGGGTGGAGATTGCATGGTTCGACCGCCGGATTGTTTGGAGCTTGAGTCGAACTATAGCAAAGAAGGCGGTGCCGTAGGGTGGGCAAAGCGAAGCGTGCCCACCAATATGCGCGTCGTAAGAAAGGTAGGCACGGCGCGTTGCGCCTTTGCCCACCCTACGAGACTGCCCAGACTGCTTGCCCTCGCAGTATAGCAAACCGACAGCCAAGTCGTCATTGCGAGCGCAGCGAAGCAATCCAGAACTCTCACCGCGGAGACAGTCTGGATTGCTTCGCTGCGCTCGCAATGACGGGGAAGATGACGCGCTTTCGTGCGTCACTTCTCGCGGAACGCCCGCATCAGCTGGTCGTGAAACGGCTTCATCAGATAGGACAGCATGGTGCGGTCGCCGGTCTGGACGAAGGCTTCCACGGGCATGCCGGGAATCAGCTTGACGTCGCCGAGACGGGCGAGCTCCTCGGCCGGCATCGAGACGCGGATGGTGTAATAGCCTTGGCCGGTGCGCTGGTCGGTGGTGACGTCGGGCGAGACGCGGCTGACGAGGCCGTTGAGCTCTGGCGTGGTGCGCTGGTTGAACGCGGACAGGCGCAGCAGCGTCTTCTGGCCGATCTGGAGCTTGTCGATGTCGACCGGATTGACCTTGGCCTCGACCTGCAGATCGTCGGCCTGCGGCACGATCAGCATCAAGGTATCGCCGGCGGTGATCACGCCGCCGATCGTGTGCACCGTCGATTGCAGCACCATGCCGTCCTGCGGCGCGCGGATGTCGACGCGGCGGAGCTGGTCTTCGGCCGCGACCTTGCGCTCGATCAGCTCGCCGATCTTGTCGTTGGTCTCGCGCAGGTCCTTGGAGACCTCGCTGACCACGTCCTTGTCGATCTGGATGATCTGCAGCTCGGTCTCGGTGATCTTGCCCTTGGCCTGGGCGCGCGAGGCGATGTACTGCGCGCGCTCGCCGTTGAGACGGGCCGAGTCGCGCTCGAGCTGGGTCAGGCGCGAGATCTGCACCAGACGCTTGTCGTAGAGCTCGCGCACGCCGGTGAGCTCGTTCTGCACCAGCGCGATCTCCTGATCCTTGGCCTTCTCCTGGGCGCTGAGGCCGGCGATTTCCTCGTTGAGCTGCGTGATGCGCTCGCGAAGCTGCGCCTTCTGCCCGGTGCGGCCGTTGACGCGGACCTCGAACAGCTTGGTTTCTGCGGCGAGCAACGCCTTGACGTCGGGATCGCTCGCACGCTCGATGAGGGTTTGCGGGAATTCGATCCGGTCGAGCCCGCGTTGCTCGGCTTGCAGTCGCGCCGCACGCACCTGCGCGGCGTCGAGATTCTTGGTGACGATGGCAAGGTTGGCCTTGGTGACGGTGTCGTCGAGGCGCACGACGATGTCGCCGGACTTGACCAGGTCGCCGTCGCGGGCGCGCACCTCGCCGACCACGCCGCCGGTCGGATGCTGCACCTTCTTGACGTTGGATTCGACCACGATCTGGCCCGGCGCGATCAGCGCGCCCGAGATCAGGACGGTCGAGGCCCAGCCGCCGAGGCCGACGACCAGGACCACCACGATCGCGAGGCCGAGCATCAGGTGAAACTTGATGGAGTCGCGTACGGTCTTCTTCGCGGCCGCCTTCGTGCCGCCGATGGCCATCGTGCTCATGGCTTTGTGCTCATGGTTTGGCCACTCCGCCTTCGCTGACGATCTTGATCGGGGCCGGCGGCGTTACCCGCGGCTGCAGCACCTGGGCGAGCACCTGCTCCTTGGGACCAAAGGTCTGCATGCGGCCGTCGCGCAGCACCAGGATCTGGTCGACCGCCTCGACGCCGATCGGCCGGTGCGCCACCACGACGACGATGGCCCCGCGCTCGCGCGCCGCGCGGACGGCGCGGGTCAGCGCCTCGTCGCCTTCGGTGTCGAGATTGGAATTGGGCTCGTCGAGCACGATCAGGAAGGGGTTGCCGTAGAGCGCGCGCGCCAGCGCCAAGCGCTGGGCCTGGCCTGCGGAGAGCGCGGCGCCCTGCTCGCCGACCTGCGTGTTGTAGCCCTCGCGCATCTTGATGATCATCTCGTGCACGCCGGCCTCCTTGGCCGCGGCGATGATCGCCTCGGAGGTGGCCTCGGGATCGAACCGGCTGATGTTCTGCGCGATGGTGCCGCCGAACAATTCGACGTCCTGCGGCAGATAGCCGATGTGGCGGCCGAGCGCGTCGCTCGACCATTGATCGAGCGCCGCGCCGTCGAGCCGCACCTTGCCGCGCACCGGCTGCCAGACACCGACCAGCGCGCGGATCAGCGACGACTTGCCGGAGCCGCTCGGGCCGATCACGCCGAGGCCGTTGCCGGCGGTAAGCGCGAAGGTGACATCCTGCACCACGAGACGCTGATCGCCGGGCGGCACCATGGCGACGCCTTCGACCGAGAGCCGGCTGGTCGGCGCCTGCAACTGGGTCGGCGTCGCCTGCGCCGGCATCTGCTCCAGCAGGCGCGTCAGGCGATGCCAGCTCTGCCGCGCCGCGACGAAGGATTTCCAGTGCGCGATGGCAAGATCGACCGGCGCCAGCGCGCGGGCGGACAGGATCGAGCCGGCGATGATGATGCCGGCGGTCGCCTCCTGGTGGATGACGAGATAGGCGCCGACCGCGAGCACGGCCGATTGCAGCATCATGCGCAGCACCTTTGCGACCGCGCCGAGACCACCGGCGACGTCGCTCGCCCGCTGATTTCCGGCGAGGTATTTTTCGTTGGCCTCGCTCCAGCGCTGGTTCATCCGGCCGGCCATCCCCATCGACACCATCACTTCGGCGTTGCGGCGGCTGGCCTGGGCGAGATCGTTGCGCTGGGCGGCGAGGCCCATCGCCTCCTTCGCCGGCTGGCGGGACATGAACTCGGTCACCAGCGTCAGCCCGACCAGGATGACGGCGCCGACCAGCGCGGTGACGCCGATCATGACGTGGAAGGCGAAGCAGATGGCGAGATAGAGCGGCAGCCAGGGCAGGTCGAAGAAGGCGCTCGGGCCCATGCCGCCGAGGAAGGAGCGGACATTGTCGAGATCGCGCAGCGGCTGCAGGCCCTCGTTGCGGCTGCCGACCAGCAGCGGCAGACGCACGATGGTGTCGAACACGCGCTTGTTGAGGGCCTCGTCGAGCGAGGTGCCGATCCGCCCCAGGATGCGGTTGCGGATCATGTCGAGCACGCCCTGCGCCATGTAGAGGAAGCTGGCGAGGATGATCAGGCCGACCAGGGTCGGGATGCTGCGGCTCGGCAGCACCCGGTCGTAGACCTCCAGCATGAAGATCGACCCGGTCAGATAGAGCAGGTTGATCATGCAGCTCATCAGGCCGACGCCGATGAAGGCCGTGCGACAAGCGCGCAAGGCATCACCGAGCTCCGAACGGCGGACGCCAGGGATGGCTGCCATCAGTCTGATCTCTTTCGGCTAAAGGGCAAAGCCCTGATTTCAAAGGCGATTCAAGGAGTACTCGCCTCGGATTAACATCTGTTTTCCAGCCGTCCGACACGGCCGAATTTAATCCGCGGCCTGATGGGCCACATCTACCCCCGACAGCCGTCCGCGCAAGTCCGGAATTTCACAGGCTTGCGGCTTTTTCTTGCAGGCTTTCAGCCGCTTCCGGGAAAGGTGCGGCTCGAGTTCCACTCAGCCGAAGGCGGGGCTAGAGCCGGCCCCCGCCGCGCACCAGCCGGACCACCAGCAGCAGGATGACCGCGCCGATCGCGGAATAGACGATCTCGGAGATCAGGCCGGTGCCGAGGCGGATTCCAAGCTTTGGAAACAGCAGGCTCGCCACCAGCGCACCGCAGATGCCGATCACGATGTCGCCGATAATGCCGAACCCGGCGCCCCGGACGATCTTGCCGGCGAGCCAGCCGGCGACGAGGCCGACGAACAGGATGACGAGCAGGCCTTCGTTGGAAATGTACATCTGTGAGGTCCCTCTCCGCGAACGGAGCCATGGAACGGGAACCGGGATGAATGGGGTGTGAATGCTGGGAACGCTGGCGCCGCCCGCTTCAACTCATCCGAACTACGACCCCATGGTGACCGGTTCCGCCAGGACACATCTGGCCGCCCGACCTGGCCCCACCTCGACATTCCCGGGCAATCGCTCCAGGCAACGCGGCTCGGCCAGCTTGCAGCGGGGAGCGAACGAGCAGTTGTGCGGCTTCTCGGCCAGCGACGGCGGCGTTCCGGGGATGGTCTCCAGCCGCTGGCCCCGCTTGGCGCCGTGGATGGTGGAGGCGAGCAGGCCCTTGGCATAGGGATGCACGGGCGAGCGGACGATGTCGCGCAAGGTCCCCTGCTCCACGATCTGGCCGGCATACATCACCGCGACGCGGTCGCAGATCTCGATGGCGACGCCGATGTCGTGGGTGACGAAGATGACGGACATGCCGAACTCGCGCTGAAGCTCGCGCAGCAGCAAGAGGATCTGGATCTGCACGGTGGCATCGAGCGCCGTGGTCGGCTCGTCCGCCAGAAGGATTTTTGGCCGGCAGGCCAGCGCCAGCGCAATCATGGCGCGCTGGCGCATGCCGCCCGACATTTCGTGCGGATAGGCGTCTAACCGGCGCTTGGCCGAGGGAATACGCACGACCTCTAACATTTCGAGCGCGCGTGCGCGTCCTTCCGCAAAACTCTTGCCTTCATGGCGCACCACGCTTTCGGCGATCTGCGCGCCGATCTTGTAGACCGGATCAAGCGCCAGCGCGGGCTCCTGGAAGATCATCGAGACAGTCTGGCCGCGGAACGACGAGAGCTCCTCGTCGTTCATCGCGAGCACGTCGCGGCCCATGACATTGACCGTGCCGGAGATCTGCGTGCGCTTCTTCGGCAGCAGCCGCATCAGCGCACGCAAGGTCACGCTCTTGCCCGAACCGGACTCGCCGAGCAGGCCCAGCACCTCGCTGTTGCCGAGCGAGAGGCTGAGGTCGTTCACGGCGTAGACCGTGCGCTCGCCGGTGAAGCGGATGTTGAGGCCTGAGATCTCGACGAGGTTTGTCATGACGGCAGCTTCGGCAATCGGTCGTGATAGTCGGTGGCGCGCTGGAAGGCGGCGCCGATGGTGAGGAGGGTCGCTTCATCGAAAGAGCGGCCGATCAGCTGCATGCCGACCGGCAGGCCGGCCTTGGTAAAGCCCGATGGAATGGTCAGAGAGGGCAGGCCCAGGAAGTTCACCGGGCGGGTGAACAGCGTGAGCCGCTGCAACAGCGCCGGCGCGTTCGGGCCGCCGCCGACGTCGCTCTCCTCGATCGTCGGCGCCGGCACCGGGGACGCCGGCGCGATCACCGCATCGACGCCTGCCGTCGCGGCATTGTGGGCCGCGAGCGCCGGCCCGCGCCAACGCATCGCCTCGATATAGGTGATGGCGGGAACGGCCAGGCCGTTCTGGAGGCGCATCAATGTCTGCGCGCCGTAATCCTGCGAACGCTCGATCAGCCAGCGCTTGTGGAAGGCGGCGGCTTCAGCGGCCAGCACGAGCTGGCTCGCCGCCTGCAATTGCCGCTGGTCCGGCAGCTCGACCTTGACGATGTCGGCGCCCTCGCGCTTGAGCACCGCAATGGTCTCGTCGAGCACGCGCGCGACCTCGCTGTCGAGATCGTCGACATAGTAAGTCGCGGGCACGCCGATCTTAAGGCCGTTCAGGGATCCCTTGGTCGCGGCGACGTAGTCCGAGAGAGGCTCGAGGCTCGCGGTCGGATCCTCCGGATCCGGGCCGGCCGTCAACGCCAGCAGCAGCGCGCAATCCTCCGCGGTGCGGGCGAGCGGGCCGACCGTGTCGAGCGATTGCGACAGCGGCATGGCGCCGGCGCGGCTGACGCGGCTCCAGGTGGTCTTGAGCCCCGTGACACCACAGAAATGCGAGGGCATGCGGATCGAGCCGCCGGTGTCGGAGCCGAGCGCGGCATAGGTCAGGCGCGCTGCGACCGCCGAGCCGGAGCCCGAGGAAGAGCCACCGGTGATATGCGCCACGTTCCAGGGATTGCGCACCGGGCCATAATGGCTGTTGTGCCCGGTCGCACCATAGGCGAACTCGGCGAGATGCAGCGTGCCGAGCCGGATTTGGCCGGCGTCCTTCAGCCGCTGCAAGGCGGTGGACGTGACGTTCGGCACGAAATCGCGGCGGATCAGCGAGCCGCAGGTCGCGACGTGGCCGGCATCGTAGTACATGTCCTTGTGCGCGAGCGGCACGCCATGCAGGGGACCGCGGACATTGCCCTTGGCGAGCTCCGCATCGGCGGCATCCGCCGCTTTCAATGCCGTCTCGGCCTCGATCGACATGAAGGCGTTGAGATGCGGCTGCCACTGCGCGATGCGCTGCAGCAGCGCGCGCGTCGCTTCGTGCGAGGACACCTGCTTCATCGCGATCGCACGCGCGACCTCGGTGAGCGTCATCAAGGCGGGCTCACGGCTCATTTCGACACCTTCTGCGTCTGCGTGAGCACATAGGTGGCGGGCTCCAGATCGAACGGCAGCGTGCCGGCGATGGCGGCGAAGCCTTCGAAGGCGGGGCCGATGGCGTTGGAGATGCGGGTCGCGATCTCGTCGTCCACAGGCACGCCGGCGACATGCGCGATCGGCTTGATCTCTTTCGGTGTCGGTCTCGTCATGCGGTTTCTCCCCTGGGGGCACGGCTATGGCCTGAACCCGGTATCGCCATGTAGCACGCGGCCTCGTGACCCATATTATCCAGCGCCGTGAGCTTTGGTGTCGCATTTGCGCAGAGCGGCTCCGCAAACGGGCAACGGGTGTGGAAACGGCAGCCGGAGGGCGGATCAATCGGATTGGGCGGATCGCCCGTGATCGGCGGCGTCTCGGTGCGGCTATCAGGATCGGACGACGGCATGGCGGCGAGCAGCGCCCGGGTGTAGGGATGCGCCGGGCCGTCCCAGACCTGGTCGACCGGGCCGAGCTCGACGACCTCGCCGAGATACATCACCAGCACGCGGTCCGAGATGTAGCGCACGACGTTGAGGTCGTGGCTGATGAAGAGATAAGTGAGACCGAATTCGCGCTTGAGATCGGCGAGCAGGTTGAGCACCTGCGCCTCGACGGATTTGTCGAGCGCCGAGACGGCCTCGTCCAGGATCACCAGCCGCGGCGACAGCGCCAGCGCGCGCGCGATGTTGACGCGCTGGCGCTGGCCGCCGGAAATCTCGTGCGGATAACGGTTGGCGAAGTTTTCCGGGCGCAGGCCGACCTTGCCGAGTAGCTCACGCGCCAGGTTGCGCGCCGCGCCGTCGGCCATGCCGTGAACCTTGGGGCCGAAGGCGATGGATTCCTCGATCGTCAGGCGCGGATTGAGCGAAGCGTAGGAATCCTGGAACACCATCTGCATGCCGCGGCGCAGCTCGCGCAAGCTCAGCGACTGGCCGACGCTCATGCCGTCATAGATGATGTGGCCGTCATCGCGCGGCATCAGGTGCATCAGGAGGCGCGCGGTGGTGGACTTGCCGCAGCCGGATTCCCCGACGATGCCGACGGTCTCGCCCTTGGCGACGGAGAAGGAGACATTGTCGACGGCACGCACGGTGCGCTTGGCGGCGAACAGTCCGCCGCGCACAGGAAAGTGCTTGGTCAGGCCGTTGACCTGAAGCAGCGGCTGCGCGACGCCGCCGCGGTCCTCGACCGGCTCGAGCATGGCGGCGGAGGTGTTGGTTTCGCTCATGGCCGTTGTCCTTCACCTCTCCCCATCGGGGAGAGGTCGGCGCGCAGCGCCGGGTGAGGGGGCGCGGCAGACTCGGTGGAGCGTAACCCCTCACCCGGATTGCATCTTTCGATGCAATCCGACCTCTCCCTCCGGGAGAGGTGGGGCACCACCAGCGCCGAGGCAGTTTGCATTTCCATCATCATCGCTAATTCCTGATGTCCATGGCGCTGCGCAGGCCGTCCGAAAGGAGATTGAAGCAGATCGAGACTGCGAAGATCATCGCGCCCGGCAAGGCCGCGACCCAAGGGTTGACGTAGATCGCGGTGCGCAGGGTGTTGAGCATCAGGCCCCATTCCGGCTCCGGCGGTTTTGTGCCGAGGCCGAGGAAGGAGAGACCGGCTGCCAGGATCATCGACACCGAAATCAGGCTGGTGGCATAGACGAAGATCGCGCCCAGCACGTTGCCGAGGATGTGGACGCGCATGATGGTGAAGGCGCCCGCGCCGGAGGCACGCGCCGCCTCGACGAAATCCATGTTGCGCACGCCCGTGGTGACGCTCTCGGCGACGCGGGTGATCTGCGGCACGAACACGATGGTGAGTGCCACGATGGAGTTGAGGATGCCGGCCCCGAGCGCGCCGGAGATCGCGATCGCCAGCAGCACCGATGGGAAGGCATAGAACACGTCCACCGTGCGCATGATCGCGGTGTTGAGCTTGCCGCCGACATAGCCGGCAATGATGCCGAGCGAGGTGCCGATGCAGAAGGCCAGGATCACCGGCAAAATGCCGATCACCAGCGACAGCCGGCCGCCATAGATCAGCCGCGCCAGCATGTCGCGGCCGAGCTCGTCGGTGCCGAGCGGATAGCCTGTGGTGCCGATGTGGCGGAGGCGGCGGATCATGGAGCCCTTGTAGGGGTCTTCGAGACCGAGCCACGGCGCGAGGATCGCGGAGAGGAAGATCAGCAGCAGCACCAGCGCGCAGGCCATGCTGACCTTGTCGCGCATGATGCGGCGGCCGACGGTCGCCCAATAGCCCCGCGCCTTGGTGGCGGGCGCAGCCTGCAGCGCGGCATCGGCCGTGGCGGACAACGGAAGCTCGCTCATCGGCTGGCTCCCGGTGGGTATCGGTGTGGTCGGTGCGAACCACGGGCTCGGTACACCTCTCCCGCTTGCGGGAGAGGTCGCGCCGCAGGCGCGGGTGAGGGCTTTCGCCTCTTGGGCGTTCCCGATTGCGGAGACACCCTCTCCCCAACCCTCCCCCGCAGGCGGGGGAGGGAGCGCACAGTTTGCGTGGCGACAGCTGGGCTCATTCCATCAGCCCCGCTTGATGCGCGGGTCGATCGCGGCTTGGGCGATGTCGACCAGCAGATTGAGGAACACGAAGAACAGCGCCAGGATCAGGATCGTGCCCTGCAGCAGCGGCAGGTCGCGCTGGAAGATCGCGGAGTTGAGCAGGAAGCCCGAGCCGGGCCAGGAGAACACGGTCTCGATCAGGATCGAGCCGCCGAGCATATAACCCAACTGGAGGCCCATCACCGCGAGCGCGGTGGGCGCGGCGTTCTTGATGACGTGACGGAACACGCCGCGCTCGTGCAGGCCTTTTGCGCGCAGGGCCTCGACGAAATCTTGGCTGAGAATGTCGCCGGTGAGCGCGCGTACCGTGCGGGTGACAATGCCCATTGGGATCACCGAGGTCGTGATCGCCGGCAGCACGAGGTATTTGAGGTGCGCCCAATCCCAGGCCCAGGAGTTGGAACCGCTGGGCCCGGCGCCGACCGCGGGCAGCCAGTTCAGCTGGACCGAGAAGATGATGACCAGCAGCATGCCGAGCCAGTAATGCGGCACCGAGACGCCGGCGATGGCAAAGGAGGTCGCGACCTTGTCGATCCAGGTCTCGCGGAAATAGCCGGCGATCAGGCCGAGCAGGATGCCCATGGTGAAGCCGATGATGGCGGCAGCAATCGCGAGCGTGACGGTGTTGCCGACCGCACGCATGACCTCGGCCAGCACCGGGCGCCCGGTGGCGATGGAATTGCCGAGATCGCCATGAAGGGCACGCACCAGCCACAAGCCGAACTGCACCGGCAGCGGCCGGTCGAAGCCATAGGCGGCGCGCAGCTGCGCGGCGAGCTCCTGCGACGCATCGGCCGGCAGCACGGCGACCAGCGGATCGCCCGGGGTGATGTGCACGAGCAGGAAGCACACCAGCGCGACGCTGATGACGATCGGGACGACGTAGACAATGCGTCTGGCGGTATAGGCGAGCACGTTGTTTCTTTTTCTTCCCTTCTCCCCTTGTGGGAGAAGGTGGCGCGAAGCGCCGGATGAGGGGTTCTGTCCGCGGAGATTATTGCATCGATGGAAGGGTCAGCTCCCGCGGAGAGAGACCCCTCACCCGGCTTCGCTAAAGCGAAGCCACCCTCTCCCACAAGGGGAGAGGGTGCACCGAGTACGTTGCTAGTGCCGCACTAATTCATCGACACCGGCGAGAAGTCGATGAACCAGCTCTTCGGCTGCACGACGCCTGTCACCTTCGGGCTCATCGCGCGCGGGCCGACGTCGTGGGCGACGTAGAGGAAGGCGGCGTCATCGACGGAGGCGGCGTGCAGTTCGGCGAGCGCGGCGTCGCGTGCGGCGGGATCGAAGGTCTGGCGCGCC
This sequence comes from Bradyrhizobium sp. CCBAU 11357, assembly GCF_028128865.1. Classification (NCBI taxonomy): domain Bacteria; kingdom Pseudomonadati; phylum Pseudomonadota; class Alphaproteobacteria; order Hyphomicrobiales; family Nitrobacteraceae; genus Bradyrhizobium; species Bradyrhizobium sp. CCBAU 11357. Next base: position 62,665 of record NZ_LBJW01000107.1, read on the forward strand.
TTCTTGACCAGCTCGTCGAACTTGGGGTTGTTGATGAAGCCCCAATTGTTCGAGACCGGCGGCGCCATACCAGATTGCAGGAAGCGCACCAGCGCGAAGAACGGGTCCATCGCCGCATAGGTGACGTTGGTCGCGTGCGAGCCGTTGGCACTGGGATCCTTGGCGCCGCGGCGCCAGTTGGTGAACAGCGTATTCCATTCGATGACGTCGAGCTTTACGTCGAAATAGCACTCGGCCAGCGCCTGCTGGAGATACTCGTTCATCGGCAAGGGCTGCATCTGGCCCGAGCCGGACGCAGACGTCTGCGTCTTTACCGTCAGCTTCTTGTTGGGACCGTAGCCCGCCTCCTGCATCAACTTTTGCGCGGCCGCCTTGTCGTACTTGATCTCGAAGCTCGGCTTGCCGCGCCAGGGATGGCCGGGCTCGAAGGTACCTGACGCCGGCACCATCAGGCCGGCGAGCAGGCCGTCCTTGAGGCCTTCGCGGTCGACGCAGAGGTTCGCCGCCTTGCGCACCCGGATGTCGTTCCAGGGCGAGCCCTCGACGCGGGAGAACTGCCACGGCCAGACGTGCGGCTGCTCATTGGCGTAGAGCTTGAAGCCGCGCTGCTTCAGTTCGGGCAGCGCGTCCGGCGCCGGTGCTTCGACCCAATCGACCTGGCCGGACAGCAGCGCCGCGGTGCGCGCGTTGGCTTCCGGCATCGGCAGGAGCACCATCTTGTCGATCTTGGGCAAGCGATCCTTGTTCCAGTAGCTCGCGTTCTTGACGAGCTCGAGCCGCTCGCGCGGGGTGAAGCTCGCCATCTTCCACGGGCCGGTGCCCGAGGCGTCCCTGGCGAATGCGGTCCATGCGGCTTGCGACTTCGCCTTGGCGTCGGCACCTTCGGCCTTGTCGTAGAAGGCCTGCCACTTCGCCGGGCTCGCCATGAACAAATTGGTGAGGTTGATCGGCAGGAAGCTGTCGGGCTCCTTGGTGGTCAGCTCGACGGTCATGTCGTCGATCTTCTTTGCGGAGGCCAGCGTCGGCATGCGCGAGGCCGTGACGCCGACCTGGCTGGCGTCGAACTGCGGCGCATCCTGCTTCAGCACCTTCTCGACGTTCCACACCACGGCGTCGGCGTTGAACGGCGAGCCGTCATGGAAGGTGACGCCAGGGCGCAGCTTGAAGGTCCATTTGGTCTTATCGGCATCGTCGACCTTCCACTCGGTGGCAAGGCCTGGGATCACCACGCTGGGCTTGTCGGCGGAGGACAGGTCCCAGCTGGTCAGCGCGTCATACATGGTGAGGCCGGTAAAGCGGTTGCCCTCGAACCCCTGATCGGGCTGGCCGAGCGTGCGCGGAATATCGGCAGCCGTCATGCCGATGCGCAGCACCGTTTCCGCAGCGACCACGCGCGGCCATGCCGCCGCGCTGCCAAGCGCCAAGAGCGCGATCAGCGCCGCCCGTGTCTTCTTGTTCTTGATAAGCATCGCCTCGATCCTTCTTCGGCTTCCGATGATTAATTTTGATGCAATCGTATGCAATGGCTATGCCAAGGAGAAACTTTTTCTGCAGATTGCTCCTGCGACGACAAGTCCTTGTGATCGATTGAAGACAGAGCAGCCCGGCTGCCTATTCTGGCATCAAGATTGCAGGTTTGGCCCCGAATCTCCTGGGAGCTTTGGGCCATGCGTATTCGTCTATCGACCTGTCTCGCCGTGCTTGCGCTGGCAGTTTCCGCGATCTCGGCGCGCGCCGAAACCGTTGTGCGCTACGGCATCTCGATGGCGGACATTCCGCTCACCACCGGCCAGCCCGATCGCGGCGCCGGCGCCTATCAGTTCACGGCCTACACGATCTACGATCCGCTGGTGGCCTGGGAGATGGACGTTGCCGATCGCCCCGGCAAGCTGGTGCCGGGCCTCGCCACCGAATGGAAGGTCGACGATGCCGACAAGACGAAGTGGCGGTTCACCCTACGCAAGGGCGTGAAGTTTCACGACGGCAGCGAGTTCAACGCCGATGCGGTGATCTGGAATCTCGACAAGGTGCTCAACGACAAGGCGCCGCAATTCGACAAGCGGCAGAGCGCGCAGGTGAAGACCCGCCTCCCCTCCGTCGCCAGCTACGCCAAGATCGACGACTTCGCGGTGGAGATCACCACCAAGACGGTGGATTCCTTCTTCCCCTATCAGATGCTGTGGTTCCTGGTCTCGAGCCCGGCGCAATACGAAAAGCTCGGCAGGGACTGGGACAAGTTCGCCAGCCAGCCCTCCGGCACCGGTCCATTCAAGCTGACCAAGCTGGTGCCGCGCGAGCTCGCCGAGCTCAGCAAGAACCCGGACTACTGGAACAAGAAGCGCATTCCGAAGGTCGACAAGATCGTGCTGGTGCCGATGCCGGAAGCACTGACGCGCACCAACGCGCTGCTCGCGGGCCAGGTGGACCTGATCGAGACGCCGGCGCCGGATGCCGTGCCGCAGCTGAAGGCGGCCGGCATGAAGCTGGTCGACAACGTCACGCCGCATGTCTGGAATTATCACCTCAGCGTGCTGCCGGGCTCGCCCTGGACCGACATCCGCCTGCGCAAGGCGCTGAACCTTGCGATCAACCGCGACGAAGTCGTCGGCCTGATGAACGGCCTTGCCAAGCCCGCCAAGGGCCAGGTCGACCCGTCGAGCCCGTGGTTCGGCAAGCCCAGCTTCGAGCTGAAATATGATCTCGCTGCCGCCAAGAAGCTGGTGGAGGAAGCGGGCTATTCGAAAGCAAAGCCGCTGAAGACCACCTTCATCATCGCGCAAGGTGGCACCGGCCAGATGCTGTCGCTGCCGATGAACGAATTCCTGCAGCAGAGCTTCAAGGAGATCGGCATCGAGATCGACTTCAAGGTGGTCGAGCTGGAGACGCTCTATACGCATTGGCGCAAGGGCGCGGCGGACGAGATGAACGCCGGCATCACCTCCAACAACATCGCCTATGTCACCTCGGATCCGCTCTACGCCATCGTCCGCTTCTTCCATTCCGGCCAGATCGCGCCGGTCGGCGTCAATTGGGGCGGCTACAAGAACCCGAAGGTCGACGCGCTGATCGACGAGGCCAAGCAGACTTTCGACAGCACCAAGCAGGACCAATTGCTGGCGCAGGCGCACGCGCTGATCGTCGACGACGCCGTGCTGGTCTGGGTCGTCCACGACACCAATCCCCACGCGCTGTCACCGAAGATCAAGCAGTTCGTGCAGGCGCAGCACTGGTTCCAGGACCTGACGACGATCGGGGTGGAATGAGCAACAGGCAAGGGTGGGCATGGCGCTTTGCGCCTTGGCCCACCCGCAACACCGCGCGACGCGGGATCACCGCCCCTTGGTCGGGATCTTGTTGTACGGCACGTCCTTGTCGACGCGGATATCGCCCGGCAGGCCCAGCACGCGCTCGGCGATGATGTTGCGCAGGATCTCGTCGGTGCCGCCGGCGATGCGCATCGAGGGCGAGGACAGCAGCATCTGCTGGAATTGACCCTGCGCCGTTTCCTCGTCGTTGCCGGTGAGAACACCGGCCGCGCCCTGCAGGTCCATGGCGTAGGTCGCGATGTCCTGCAGCATCATGCCCGAGACCAGCTTGCCGATCGAATTCTCCGGGCCCGGCCGTTCGCCCTTCGACAAGGCGGAGATCGTGCGGTAGCTAGTGTATTTCAGCCCGTTCGACTTGGCCGCCCAGCTCGCGAGCTTCGAGCGCACGGCGGGATCGTCGATGGCGAGGCCATCCTCCAGCATCAGGTTCGAGCAGAGCTCGAACATCTCGGGCACGCCGGTCGCGAGCCGCGCGCCGATCGACATGCGCTCGTTCATCAGCGTGGTCAGCGATACGTTCCAGCCGTCGCCGACGGCGCCCAGCCGCTGGCTATCGGGAATCACGACGTCGGTAAAATAGACCTCGTTGAACTCCTGCATGCCGTTGGCCTGCTTGATCGGCCTGACCTCGACGCCGGGGCTCTTCATGTCCAGGAAGAACATGGTGAGGCCCTTGTGCTTGGGCACGTTCGGATCGGTGCGCGCGATCAAAAGGCCATAGTCGGAATAATGCGCGCCCGAGGTCCAGATCTTCTGGCCGTTGACGACCCAATTGTCGCCCTTCTTCTCCGCGCGCGTGCGAAGCCCCGCGACATCGGAGCCGGCCGACGGCTCGGAGAACAGCTGGCACCAGATCTCCTCGCCCGACGCCAGCTTCGGCAAGTAACGGCGCTTGGCCTCCTCGCTGCCGAACGCCATCACGGTGGGGCCGCACATGCCCTCGCCGATCTGGAACGGCTGCGTCAGCTTGCCGTAGACGCCTTCCTCCTGCTGCCAGATCACCTTCTCGATCGGCGTCGCGCCGCGGCCGCCATATTCCTTCGGCCAGTGCAGGCAGGCCCAATTGCCCTCGAACTTCTTCTTCTGCCAGGCCTTGCCGACATCGACGATGTCGTGATTGGCAAGGCGGATGCGGCCGAGCGAGGACTTCGACAGCTCGGCATGCAACTCCTTCGGCGCATTGGCCTCGACCCATTTGCGCGCGGTCTCGCGGAATGCGGCTTCCTGCGGGGTGTCGTCGAAATTCATCTTGGAACTCTCCTCTCTGGTGCCCCGGACGCGGCGCAGCTGCGTAGGGTGGGCAAAGCGAAGCGTGCCCACCGCCTTCCCTCGATAGATTACGTGGGCACGGCGCGTACCGCGCCTTTGCCCACCCTACGATTTCAGCCTCTTCCCTTCGTCGGGATCTTGTTGAACGGCACGTCCTTGTCGACCCTGATATCGCCGGGCAGGCCCAGCACCCGCTCGGCGATGATGTTGCGCATGATCTCGTCGGTGCCGCCCTCGACGCGGGTACCCGGCGCACGCAGCAGCATGGCCTGGAAACGGCCGGCCAGCTCACCATCTTCGCCGCTGACGACGCCGGCCGCGCCCTGCAGATCCAGCGCGTAGGTCGCAACGTCCTGGATCATGGAGCCCGCCACCAGCTTGCCGATGGAGTTTTCCGGCCCCGGCCGCTCGCCTTTCGACAGCGCCGAGATCGCGCGCATGCTGGTGTATTTCAGCCCGCTTGCCTTCACCGCCCAGTGCGCCAGCTTCGAGCGCACCGCGCGATCCTCGATCGCCGGGCCGTCGTCGAGCATCAGGCTGGAGCAATACTCGAACAATTCAGGGAAACCGGTCGAGACGGCCGCGCCGATCGCGCTGCGCTCGTTCATCAGCGTGGTCAGCGACACGTTCCAGCCGTCACCGACCTCGCCGAGGCGCTGATGGTCGGGGATGCGCACGTTCGTGAAATAGACCTCGTTGAAATCCGAGGCGCCGCTCGCCTGCTTGATCGGTCGCACCTCGACACCCGGACTCTTCATGTCCAGGAAGAACATGGTGAGGCCCTTGTGCTTGGGCACGGTCGGATCGGTGCGGGTGAGCAGGATGCCGTAGTCGGAATAATGCGCGCCCGAGGTCCAGATCTTCTGGCCGTTGATCACCCAGTCGTCGCCGTCCTTCTCCGCGCGCGTGCGCAAGCCCGCAACGTCCGAACCGCCGGCCGGCTCGGAGAACAGCTGGCACCAGACCTTCTCGCCGGAGGCGAGCGGCGGCAGATAGGTGCGCTTATGCTCCTCGCGCGCGAACGCCATCATGGTCGGCCCACACATGCCGTGGCCGATGATGAACATGCGGGAGAGCTGGCCGAACGGCCCCTCCTCCTGCTGCCAGATCACGCGTTCGATCGGCGAAGCGCCGCGGCCGCCATACTCCTTCGGCCAGTGCAGGCAGGCCCAGCCGGCGTCGGCCTTTTTCTTCTGCCAGGCTTTTGCGACCTCCAGAATATTGGCGTTCTTGAGCACGGTGCGGCCGAGCGAGGATTTGCGCAGCTCGTCCTCGTATTGCCTGGGCGCGTTCGCGCTGATCCAGGCGCGCGCCGTGGCGCGGAACTCGGCTTCCTGCGGGGTGTCGTCGAAGTTCATGGCAACTCTCTCGTCTTTTCGTAGGGTGGGTTAGCCGAAGGCGTAACCCACCTCTTTGGTTTCTTCGTCGACAGAAGAGGTGGGTTACGCCAATCGGCTTGCGCTTTGCGCAATCCGCTCGGCTAACCCACCCTACGCACCAATCGTTACGCCGCGTTCTTCTTCCGCATCCGGTCGATCAACTGGTCTTCCCAATAAGACAAGCTGCCCAGTCCCAGCGCCATCGCATTGGCCCGGCGATAGTACATGTGGCAGTCGAACTCCCAGGTAAAACCCATTCCGCCGTGAACCTGGATGTTGTTCTTGGCGCAGTGCTGGAACGCCTGTGTCGCGCTGATGCGCGCAGCGGCGGCAGCTTCCGGCAGCTCGGCCGCATTGGTCGAGAGCGCCCAGGCGCCGTAATAGCTGTTGGAGCGCGCCAGCGTTGCCGACACGTACATGTCGGCGAGCATGTGCTTGACGGCCTGGAAGGAGCCGATCTGGCGACCGAAGGCGATGCGGTCCAGCGCGTAATCGCGGCCCATCTCCAAGGCGCGATCAGCACCGCCGACCTGCTCGAACGCGCACAGCACGGCGGCGCGGTCGAGCACCTGGGTGAGGATGCTCCAGCCTTCGCCCGCAGCTCCCAGCGGCTCGGCTTTGGCGTCCTTGAAGGTGATCTCGGCCTGTCCGCGGGTCGGATCAAGATTGGTGAGGCTCTTCACGTCGACGCCGCCGGCTTTGAGATCGACCAGGAACAGCGAGATGTCGTTGTCGCGCCCGCTCGATCCGGTGCGCGCGGCGACCACCGCGAAGTCGGCGATGCCGCCGTCGGCGACCGGCTTCTTGACACCATTGAGCACCCCGTTCGCGGCCGTCAGCCTGACGTTCTTCGGCGACGGATTGCCCTTGCCCTCGAACAGCGCCAGCGTGCCGATCGCCTCGCCGGCAGCAACCGCCGGCAGCCACTTCTTCTTCTGCGCGTCGCTGCCCGCGATCAGCAGCGCTTCGGCGGCGAGGTACACGGTCGAGGAGAACGGCACCGGCGCATTGGCCCGCCCCATCTCCTCCGCGATCACGCACAGCTCGAGATGACCCGCACCCGCGCCGCCGAACTCTTCCGGAATGGCGACGCCGAGAAAGCCCATCTCGGCGAGGCCCTTCCATAGCTCCTTGTCGTAAGGCGCCTTGCCGTCGAGCACGACACGCACCGCCTTGGGCGAGCATTTTTCCGCGAGGAACTTGCGCGCCTGGTCGCGGAGCTGCTTTTGATCGTCGGAGAAATCGAAGTTCATGGCGGGCTACCTCTTATTGTTTGTCGCTTGTATTGATGCCGTCATTCCGGGGCGCCGCGTAGCGGCGAGCCCGGAATCCATTTCGCCGCGCCTATGCGGCTTGATGGATTCCGGGCTCGCGCTGCGCGCGCCCCGGAATGACGAGTTGAGAGAGCGGTGCATCATCGCAGCACGATCACATCTTCACCCGGCGTGTCCGCATACAGCCGCTCCACCAGCGCGGCGCGGCGTTCGAGGCCGGCGCGCTGGTTGATGTAGCCCTTGTCGGTGAGCTCGTTGCCGTCGATCGAGGGCGGCTCGACCATCAGCATCGCGCGCGCGATGACCCGGCTGCTGGCGCCTTCGCACTCCCGGTTGTGGGCTTCCAGGCCGCGCCTGAAGCAGGCGATCACCTCGGGGTGCTTCACCGCATCGGCAAAGCCCAGATCGGGGTTGCCGGCGAGCTGGCGGCAGGCGTGCAGGTTCGGCCAGGCCAAGAGGCCGATGAACGGGCGGTCCTGACCCGCGACCAAGGCGTCGTGCACGACCGGCGTTGCGGCTGCGATCGCATCGGTCCGCAGCGAGCCGACATGAACGAACGTGCCGGTGGTGAGCTTGAAGTCCTCCACCACGCGACCGGCAAAGATAATGCCTTGCACCGGATCGGAATCGTCGACGAAGATTCCGGCATCGCCGATGCAGTAAAAACCTTCCTCGTCGAACATCTTCTTCGTCAGCTCCGGCTGACCGAAATAGCCAGGCGTGACGTTGACGCCGCGCAGCCGCAGTTCGTATTTCGAGCCGCACGGCACCATCTTCAGATCGACGCCGGGGAACGGCAGGCCGATCAGGCCGACGCGCTCGGTGTCCCAATAGGTGCCGGTCGAGGTCGGCGCGGTCTCGGTCGAGCCCCAGCCGGTATAGAACACGATGCGCTCGCCGGTGGTCTTCACCGCCAGCGCCTGCATGCGCTCATAGAGATCGTCAGGCAGGCGCGCGCCGCCATAGGCCATGATCGAGAGATTCTTGAAGAAGGAGCGGCAGAGCGCATCGTCCTTCTCCATGGCGGCGGCGAGCGCGGCGTAGCCGGCGGGCACGTTGGCGTAATAGGTCGGCGAGATCTCGCGCAAATTGCGCAGCGTCTCCTCGAACTGGCCCGGCATCGGCCGGCCGTCGTCGATATAGAGCGTGCCGCCGTCGACCAGGATCGGGTGGAACGCGGCATTGCCGCCCATGGTGTGGTTCCAGGGCATCCAGTCCAGCATGGTCGAGATCGGCCCGTTCGGATCGCGCGGCCGCACCTGCATCATCATCGCCGCATTGGCGCACATCATCTCCTGCGTGTTGATGACGGCCTTGGGCATGCCGGTCGAGCCTGACGTGAACAGCAGCTTGCCGACGGTCTGCGGCGTGATCTTCGCGATCGAGGCCTCGACATCAGCGGCGACAGGCGTGGCCGCAAGCTCGGCGAAACTGATGCTCTTGATGCCATCGCAGGGCCGCGCGACGTGAACGACGGTGACGCCGCTGAGGTCGAGTGCTTTCAGCGCCTTCTCGAAGGTCGGGCCGTCCTGCACCATCAATACGGCCGGCTTGATCAGGTCGAACAGGTATTTCAGCTTGACGTGATCGTGGCTCATCAACGAGTAGGCCGGCGACACCGGCGCTGCCGGGACGCGCGCCTGCATCGCGGCCTGCGTCATCAGCGCATGCTCGATCGAATTGCCGGAGAGGATCGTCACGGGCCGGCCGTCGAGCTTGAGATTGAGCAGGCCTTGCGTCAGCGCGTCCACGATGCGCTTGGCTTCGCCATAGGACACCCTGCGCCATTCGCGGTTCGGACCGCAACGCTGCGCCAGCCAGATGCGCTCGGGTGCTTCCTTCGCCCATTTCGCCAGCGAGGCCGGGATGTGCTTCTCATAAGGCTGCAGCGGAATGCGCGACTTCAGCACCACCGTGCCGTCGCCGCGGCGCTCGACCTCGATGTCGCGCGCGAGCCACTGGACCTTGCGAAAGGCGGGCTTCGTCATTACTGCCGCCGCGCTTCCACTCATTTTGCGTCTCCCGGAATTATTGTCCTTTGCGGATCTTGATCGTTCAGCGCCTGATATAGACAGGCTTTCGCTTCTCAAGGAAGGCCCTGATGCCTTCCGAAAACTCTTCCGAGCGGCTGCACAGGACCTGGTTGCGATCCTCCATCGCAATCGCCGCTTCGAGCGAGCCGGCATCGACGTTCATGTTGAGACATTCCTTGGATAGCCGCAGGCCCACGGGCGAGGCCGTCATCATCGCCTCGACATAAGGCGCGGCCGCGTCATCGAGCTTGTCCTCGTCCACGACCTCCGAGACGAGGCCGACCGCGAGCGCGCGCTCCGCTCCGATGAAGCGCCCGGTGAGGATCAGCTCGGATGCGACGGAGACGCCGACGAGGCGCGGCAGGAAATAGCTGGTGCCGATGTCGCAGCCGCCGAGACCGAGCTTGATGAAGGCGCAATTCATCCGCGCCGATCTCGTCGCGATGCGGATGTCGGAGGCCAGCGCCAGCGCAAAGCCGCCGCCGGCGGCCGCGCCCTGCACCAGCGCCAGGATCGGCTGCGGGCAGCGCCGCATCAGCATCACGATGTCGGCGATGCGGCGCTGGGAATCCAGCGACTCCGTGACGCCGGGCGGCTCCTGCTGTCCGGCCCGGCGCGCCATCGCGGTTTTGAGATCGAGGCCGGCACAAAAATTCTTGCCGGCGCCCTTGAGCACGACGACGCGGGTGTCGCGATTGCGCTGCAGGCCTTGGAAATAGGCGTTGAGCGCATCGATCAGCGCGGGATCGAGCGCGTTGAGGAGCTCGGGCCGATTGAGCGTCACCCGGTCGACGCCGTCGTTGTGCTCGATCAGCAGCGGTTGGGACATTGGGCCTCGCACTTTCTTGCCACACGAAGACCGTCTCTCACCCTCCCCTGGAGGGGGAGGGTCGGCTCACATGGAGCGCAGCGGAATGTGAGACGGGGTGGGGTGACAGTCTCTCCGCGTCGAGACTGCCCGAGTGGAGAGATCACCCCACCCCGCTCGCGCTTCGCGCGATCGACCCTCCCCCTCCAGGGGAGGGTAAGTGCGCCGCTTACCTTGGCGCCATGCGGATGGCGCCGTCGAGACGGATGGTCTCGCCGTTCAGCATCGGGTTCTCGACGATGTGCACCGCGAGCATGCCGTATTCGGCGGCGTCACCGAGACGCGAGGGATGCGGCACCTGGGCGCCCAGGCTCTTGCGGGCCTCTTCGTTCAAGCCCATCAAGAGCGGCGTGAAGAACAGGCCGGGCGCGATGGTGTTGACGCGGATCTTCTGGCTGGCGAGATCGCGCGCGGCCGGCAGGGTCAGGCCGACGACGCCGCCCTTCGACGCCGAATAGGCGATCTGGCCGATCTGGCCTTCGTAGGCCGCAACCGAGGCCGTGTTGATGATGACGCCGCGCTCTTCGCCGACGGGCTCGATCGTGACGAGGCGCTCGGCGAACAGACGCAGGCAGTTGAAGGTGCCGATCAGGTTGACGTTGATGATGCGCGCGAACTTTTCGAGCGGGTAGACGCCGTCGCGGCCGACGATGCGCTGGGAGCCGCCGATGCCGGCGCAGTTCATCAGCACGCGGGCAACGCCGTGCGCAGCTTCCGCTTTCGCGATCGCGGCCTTGATCTGCTCCTCGCTGGTGACGTCGGCATGCAGCGCGACACCCTTCACTTCGGCGGCGACCTTCTCGGCGTTTTCCTTGCTCTGGTCGATCACGCCGATCTTGGCGCCCTTGGCCGCCATGGCGCGGGCGGTCGCGGCACCAAGGCCCGAACCACCGCCGGTGATGAGAACGGCTACGTCTTTCAACTGCATCGCGTGTACCTTTCCTTGAGCGTTTCTTCTCTAGACTTGAAGTGTCGGCCGGACTATCCGGCTGCGGCGGCTTCCTCGGCTTGCGTGAGGATGCCGCCGCAGATCAGCGTTTCCATGTGCTTGATGTATTGCCGGCAGACATCGTCGGTGACCGGGCCGACGCCGGTCGCGCGGGACATCGCGTGCCGGCCGAAGAACAGATGATCGCAGGCACCGATCAGGCTGGTGTAGAACAACACCGGATCGGTCGGGCGGAATTCGCCGCGGCTGACGCCCTCTACCAGCAGGCGGCGGTGGAAGTCCAAGAGCGGCGCAACGAAGAACTTCGAGACTTCATCGGCAGAACTCGCGCTGGTCTCGTGCAAGAGATAGTGGATCAGCCGGTTCATGTAGGGGAACCGGTGATAGGCGCGGATGATGCCGGCGATATGCAGCTTCAGCTTCGCCGTCGACGTGATCGGCTGCGCCAGCAGATATTCGAGATTGGACATCTCGGTCGCCGCGTCCCGCGCCAGCAGCGCCAGCAACAGGCCATCCTTGTTGCCGAAGTGATATTTGACTAGCGCGGCGTTGGCGCCCGACTTCTGCGCGATGTCGGACAGCGAGATCTCGATCGAGGAGCGTTCGATCATCAGCTCGCTCGCGGCCACTAGCAATTTCCCTGCCGTGGAATTTTTCCCGCCGGGGAGCCTGTTCGGTACGCTGGTCGCCACGGAGATCCCTGTTTGGCCGCTGGAAGCGGGGCGCAGATAAGCGCAAGCAGCGCCTCATCACAAGAGTTAATTGATCGATTGACTAAACGATCTCCGGTCCCTTAAATCCGACCCCGACAACCAACCCAATCAAGAATTCAGGGAGAGACCGACATGGCCGAGGCTTACATCGTCGCCGCCGCGCGTACCGCCGGCGGGCGCAAGGGGGGCCGCCTTGCCGGCTGGCATCCGGCCGATCTCGCCGCGAAGGTGCTGGACGAGTTGGTCGACCGCACCAAGGTCGACCCCGCCCAGGTCGAGGACGTCATCATGGGCTGCGTCATGCAGGTCGGCGAGCAGTCCAACAACGTCGCGCGCAACGCGATCATGGCGTCAAAGCTGCCGGAGAGCGTGCCGGGCACCTCGATCGATCGCCAGTGCGGCTCCTCGCAGCAGGCACTGCACTTCGCCGCGCAAGCCGTGATGTCCGGCGCGATGGATGTCGTGATCGCGGCCGGCGTGGAATCGATGACGCGGGTGCCGATGGGCCTGTCGTCGCAGCTTCCGGCCAAGAACGGCTTTGGCAATTACAAGAGCCCGGGCATCGAGAAGAAGTATCCGAACATCGTGTTCAGCCAGTTCACCGGCGCGGAGATGATGGCCGAGAAGTACGGCCTCTCCAAGGATGAGCTCGACCAGTATTCCTACAACAGCCATCAGCGCGCGATCGCGGCGACGCAAGCGGGTCACTTCAAGAAGGAGATCGTGCCGCTCGACATCACCCGCGCCGACGGCAGCAAGGACACCCATACAATCGACGAAGGCATCCGCTTCGATGTGACGCTCGACGGCATCAAGGGCGTCAAGCTGATCGCCGAGAACGGCAAGCTGACCGCGGCCAGCGCCAGCCAGATCTGCGACGGCGCCTCCGGCGTCATGGTGGTGAACGAGAAGGGCCTGAAGCAGCTCGGCGTCAAGCCGCTCGCGCGCATCCATCACATGACCATGACGGGCGGCGATCCCGTGATCATGCTTGACGCTCCCTTGCACGCGACCAAGCGTGCGCTGGAGAAGGCCGGCATGAAGATCGGCGACATCGACCTGTTCGAAGTCAACGAGGCCTTCGCCTCGGTGCCGACCGCGTGGCTGAAGACCACAGGCGCCGACCCCGAGCGTCTCAACGTCAACGGCGGCGCCATCGCGCTCGGCCACCCGCTCGGCGGCTCCGGCACCAAGCTGATGACGACGCTGGTCCACGCCCTGCACCAGCGCGGCAAGCGCTATGGCCTGCAGACCATGTGCGAAGGCGGCGGCATGGCGAATGTGACGATCGTGGAACGGCTGTAAGAAGAACAAAAGCGAGTAGTGAGTGGCGAGTAGCGAATGGTGCGTAGGCGAAGAGCGGTTGCCCTTCTTCCCTATTCGCCACTCGCTACTCGCCATTCGCGTTTTGAGGAAACGCCATGACCCATCCCTCCATCCACGCCCGCAATACGCCCGACAAGATCGCCTACCAGATGGCCGGCACCGGCAAGGCGATCACCTATCCGGAGCTCGATGAGCTCTCGAACCAGGGCGCGCAGTTGTTCCGCTCGCTTGGCCTCAAGGCCGGCGACCACATCGCGCTGTTGATGGAGAACCGCCTCGCTTTCATGGAGCTGTGCTGGGCCGCTCAACGCAGCGGGCTCTATTACACCGCGATCAGCCGCTATCTGAAGCAGGACGAGATCGACTACATCATCAAGGATTGCGGCGCCAAGGTCGTCATCACCACGCCGAAATGCGCCGATCAGATCAAGGACCTGATCAAGGGCGCGCCGGGCGAGCCGATCTTCTACATGATGGACGAGCCACTGCCGGGCTTCCGTTCCTACGACAAGGAAGCCGCGGCACAGCCGACCACACCGATCGCCGATGAGGTCGCCGGCTACGACATGCTCTATTCGTCGGGCACCACCGGCCGCCCGAAGGGAATCAAGAAGGCATTCGAAGGCAACAGGATCGACGTGCCGAACGCCTTCCTGCGCGTGCTCTGCGCCGACATGTGCGGCATGAACGCGGAGAGCACCTATCTGTCACCGGCGCCGCTCTATCATGCCGCTCCCTTGCGCTTCAACATGATGGCGATCGTGCTGGGCGGCACCTCCATCATCATGGAGCATTTTGACGCCGAAGAATTCCTGAAGTTGGTCGAGAAGTACAAGGTGACGCAATCCCAGCTGGTGCCGACCATGTTCGTGCGCATGCTGAAGCTGCCCGACGAGGTGCGCGCCAAGTACGACGTCTCCACGCTGAAGGGCGCGATCCACGCCGCTGCGCCCTGCCCGGTCGACGTCAAGGCGAAGATGATCGAATGGTGGGGACCCATCCTGATCGAGTATTACGCCGGCTCGGAAGGCAATGGCGTCACCGTCTGCAACTCGCAGCAATGGCTGGAGCACCGCGGCAGCGTAGGCCGCGCCGTGGTCGGCAAGATCAAGATTCTCGACGAGAACGACGAGGAGCAGCCGACAGGTGAGATCGGCACCGTCTATTTCGCCGACGCGCCCGCCTTCACCTATCACAATGATCCCGAGAAGACGAAGAAGGCCTACAACGCCAAGGGATGGTCGACGCTCGGCGATGTCGGCTATCTCGACAAGGACGGCTTCCTCTATCTCACCGACCGCAAGTCCTACATGATCATCTCCGGCGGCGTGAACATCTATCCGCAGGAGACCGAGGACGTGCTGATCACGCATCCCGAGGTCGCCGACGTCGCGGTGTTCGGCGTGCCGAACGAGGAGATGGGCGAAGAGGTCAAGGCGGTGGTGCAGCCCCACGACATGCGCCGCGCGGGCAAGACGCTGGAGGCCGATCTGATCGCCTATTGCAAGAGCCGCCTCTCCGCGATCAAGTGCCCGCGCTCGATCGATTTCGAAGCCGAGCTGCCGCGCACGCCCACGGGTAAGCTGGTGAAGCGACACCTGCGCGATCGGTACTGGCCGAAGACGGCGGCGAAGATTTGAGGCGGGATCCGTAGGGTGGGCAAAGGCGCGAAGCGCCGTGCCCACCACCTGTCCATTTTGCGTCGGTTTGGTGGGCACGCTTCGCTTTGCCCACCCTACGAAGTCGGCGTCCGGGGCACGAGACCGTTGCCCTCAATCAAACAAGCTCGGCGAGTGATTCACCAGCGCGCCTTCGATCTCGAGCATCTTCAGCTTGGTGACCACGCCGCCATTCGCCGAGAAACCGCCGGGCTTGTTGCCGGCCGCCAGCACGCGATGGCAGGGCACCACGATCGGGCACGGGTTGCGGCCGAGCGCCTGGCCGACGTCGCGCGAGAGCTGGACGCCGCCGAGCTGCTTGGCGATGTCGCCATAGGTGATGGTCTTGCCCGGCGGAATCGCGCGGGCGATCTCGTAGACGCCGCGATTGAACTCGGGCACGCCGTCGAGGTCGAGCGGGATGTCGGTGAGATCGTCCGGCTCGCCCGCGAGCAGTCTTGTCATGCGGTCGATCGCCTCTCGCACCTCGGCGGTCGGCTCGGCCTCGGTGGCGTCGGCATGGCGCTGGCTGATGCGGGTGCGGATCTTCTGCTCGCCGCCCATCGGCAACTGCGTGCCGTTGATGCCGCGCGGGCCCCAGGCGATGGCACACAGGCCGATCCTTGTGTCGAACAGGGCAAAATGCTGGTCGCTCATGGCTTGGTTCCTGGCTTGCTTTCGTTGCAGGCCCCACTTTCAACTCACGCCAAATCTAGGCTTGGAAATAGTTGCGATCCACCCGGTTTCCGGGAATCTTGCACAGAGTTCCGATCCTCTCTCGCGAGTCCACGATGCAGAGCCTTCACGTCAACGGATACGACATGCCCTATCTCGACGTGGGCGAGGACAGGGGCCGACCGCCGCTGGTCTGCGTGCATGGATCGCTGAATGATTTCCGGGTCTGGGGCTGCGTGCTGGGCCCGTTGACGCAGCGGCATCGGGTGATCGCCGTCAGCCTGCGCCACTTCTTCCCGGAAAAATGGGATGGGGTCGGCGACACCTATTCGATCGCCCAGCATGCCAGCGACGTCATCGCCTTCGTGGACAAGCTCGATCTCGGGCCGGTCGATTTGATGGGCCATTCCCGCGGCGGGCATATCTGCTTCCGCGTGGCGCAGCAGCGGTCCGATCTCCTGCGCCGGCTGATCCTGGCCGAGCCCGGCGGCGAGCTCGATGCGAGCCTTGATCCGGATTACGTCGGCGGCCCCTCACCGCTGCTGGCGCGCTTCACGGCCTCGGCCGAGAAGATCGCTGCCGGCGATGTCGACGGCGGGCTCGCCGTCTTCGTCGACACGCTGGAAGGCCCCGGCACCTGGCCGCGGCTGCCGGCGATGGTGAAGCAGAATTTGCGCGACAACGCCTACACGCTGATCGGCCAGGTCCGCGACAATCGCCCGCCGTTCTCCAAGGTGGACGCGGAGGCGATCAAGATGCCGACGCTGTTCATCCTGGGCGCGCGGACCAAGGGCCTTCTGCCGAAAGTGCTGCATGCGCTCGCGGCGCATGTGCCCTATTCCAAGACGGCGATCATCCCGAACGCGACCCATCCGATGTTCGAGCAGGCGCCGCAGAAATTCTCCGAAGTGGTTCTCGATTTTCTGGCGAGGTGACCCATGCAGAGCTTTCGCGTCAACGGTTACGACATGGCTTATCTTGAAGTGGGAAGCGGCCCGCCGCTGGTCTGCGTGCACGGCACGTTAGGTGATTTTCGCACCTGGTATTCGGTGCTCGGCCCGCTGTCGAAATCCCGTCGCGTGATCTCGGTCAGCCTACGGCATTTCTTTCCCGAGCATTGGGACGCAATCGGCGACGACTACAAGATGGCGCAGCATGTCGCGGACACGATCGCCTTCCTCGGGCAGGTCAAGCCCGGCCCGGTCGACCTGATGGGCCATTCGCGCGGCGGCCACATCGCCTTTCGCGTGGCGCAGGCGCGGCCTGATCTGTTGCGCAAGCTGGTGCTGGCCGAGCCCGGCGGCGATCTCGACGCATCCCTGCCAGTGCCCGAAGGCACGCCCGCGCATCCGCCGCTGGCGGCCCGCACCGCGCGATCGGTCGAGATGATCCGCGCCGGCGATCTCGAGGGCGCGCTGCAGAACTTCTACGAAGGCATCGAAGGCGACGGCTCCTGGCGGCGTGTGCCGGCTGCGGCCAAGCAGCAACTTCGCGACAACGCGCTCACCTTCCTCGGCCAGATCAACGAGCAGCGCCGGCCCTACACGCTCAGCGATGCGCAGGCCATCAGGACGCCGACGCTGCTGATCGGCGGAGGCGCGACCACCGGCAGCCTGTCGGTGATGTGGCGCGTGCTGGCCGCGCACATCGCGGGCGCCGAGACGGCGGTGATCGCGAACGCCAGCCATTGGATGTTCGAGCAAGCACCGCTGGAGTTCGGAGAGGTGGTGAACGGGTTCCTGGCGAAGTAGCTCCTCCCGTTTCGACGAAAACAACCCCATGCACAGTAGACGGCCCAAGCAATATCAATAGCTTAAGCAGGACCTAAGATGGGGCGTCTGACGCGGTCAGCCGTGCTTGACCCCCGCCCATCCCGGGAGTAGCTTCGAACACGGAATTCCGTATTCCATTTGGAGCTGACGGCGTGATTCCTCTCGACCCGCTCCCGAACCTGATCGACCAGGTCTATTCGCGGATCCTGGAGGCGATCTCCGATCGCACGCTTCAGCCCGGCCAGCGCATCCGGCAGAACGAGCTCGCCGACAGGCTCGGCGTGTCGCGCCAGCCGGTGTCGCATGCGCTGCATCTGTTGCACCGGCAGGGCCTGGTCGCCGAGAGCGGCCGTCGCGGCTTTGAAGTGACCCAGCTCGACCCTGCGCGCATCCGCCAGCTCTACGAGGTGCGCGGCGCCATCGACGCGCTGGCGGCCCACCTTGCGGCGACACGCGCGGCCAGCGACGCGGCGGGACGCGCGCGACTGGAGACAGCGCTCGCCGCCGGGCGCCGCAGCGACCACAACACGATGCTATCCGAGCTCATCACCCTCGATGTCGATTTTCACCGCGCGATCTATCAGCTCGCCGGCAATCCCGTGATCGAGGAGACCATGGCGCCGCAATGGCCGCACATGCGGCGCTCGATGGCGACGGTGCTCTCCGAGCTCGACTATCGGGCCAAGGCCTGGGCGGAGCATGCCGATATTGCCGGACACATTCTAAGCGGCAACGCCAAAGCGGCCGAACGCGCCGCGCTGGCGCACGCGCAGACGGCCGGACGGATGACCGAGGAGAGATTGCGGGCAGCGGACGAGGCGGCGGCGTAGCGATTGCCACCGTCATTCCGGGGCGATTCGCAGCATCGAGCTTTGATGCGCAATTGCGCATCAGAGAATCCATCGGGCGGCAGAGACTGCGGGGAAATGGATTCTCCGGTGCGCAATTGCGCACCGTAGCTCGCGACTTCGTCGCGCCCCGGAATGACGAAAACAAACAAACAGGAGGACGACCCATGAGACTGTCCCAGGAGCAATTGGAGTTCTTCCACCGCGAGGGCTGGCTGTTCCTGCCCGAATTGTTCGCCCAGGAGGAGGTCGACCTGCTGGCGCGCGAGGCGGTCGCCATTTACGACGCCAACCGGCCCGAAGTCTGGCGCGAGAAGAGCGGCGCGCCGCGCACGGCCTTTGCCGCGCATCTCTACAACGAGGCGTTCGCGATCCTCGGCGCGCATCCGCGCATGATCGAGCCGGTCGAGCAATTGTTCGGCGAGCCGGTCTACATGCACCAGTTCAAGATCAACGCGAAATCGGCCTTCACCGGCGACGTCTGGCAATGGCACCAGGATTACGGCACCTGGAAGCGCGACGACGGCATGCCGGAGCCGCGGGCGATGAACATCGCGATCTTCCTCGACGAGGTGATGCCGATCAACGGCCCCTTGATGCTGGTGCCGCGCAGCCAGAATGCCGGCGATCTCGAGGCATCACACGACCTCGCCACCACCTCGTATCCGCTGTGGACGCTGGACGAGGACACGGTCACGCGCCTCGTCAAGCAGGGCGGCATCGTCGCACCCACGGGCAAGCCGGGCGGCATGCTGATGTTCCACGGCAATCTCGTGCACGGATCGAGCGGCAACATCACGCCCTATCCGCGCAAGATCGTGTACCTGACGCTGAACGCGGTCTCGAACCATATCCGCACACCGACGCGGCCGGACTACATCGCGCATCGCGATTTCACGCCGATCAAGACGGTGGACGACGACGCGCTGCTGCGGCTGGCAAGGGCACCGCGCCAAGCGGCGGAGTAACCTGTCATTCCGGGGCGACGCGCAGCGTCGAGCCCGGAATCCATCGGGCCGCAGAGATTGTGGATGAATGGATTCCGGGCTCGCGCTTCGCGCGCCCCGGAATGACGAGCTTTGTTGCACCCACGGATGTTCCCCCATGAACCTCTTCCGCCTCCTCCAGGCCCGCGCGTCCGCCCGCAAGCCCGTTCGCGTCGCGCTGATCGGCGCCGGCAAGTTCGGCTCGATGTTCCTCGCACAGGTGCCGCACACGCCGGGGCTGGAGGTGCCGATCATCGTCGACATCGACCGCGACCGGGCACGCGAGGCCTGCCGCACCGTCGGCTGGGACGCCGAGCGCATCGCCGCCACGGTGTTCACCGATGACGGCGCGCGCGCCATCGCCGGCGGCGGCATGGACGTGGTGGTGGAGGCGACCGGCAATCCCGCCGTCGGCATCCGCCACGCGCGCGCCGCGATCGCGTCGGGCAAGCATATCGTGATGGTCAATGTCGAAGCGGACGTGCTGGCGGGCCCGCTGCTCGCCGAGGAAGCGCGCAAGGCCGGCGTGGTCTATTCGCTCGCCTATGGCGACCAGCCGGCGCTGACCGCGGAGATGGTGGATTGGGCGCGGGCCACCGGCTTCCGCGTCGTTGCTGCCGGCAAGGGCACAAAGTACCTGCCGGCCTATCACGACGTGACGCCCGACGGCGTCTGGCAGCATTACGGCCTGACCGCGGGTGAAGCGCAGTCGGCCGGCATGACTCCGCAGATGTTCAACTCCTTCCTCGACGGCACCAAATCGGCGATCGAGATGGCCGCAATCGCCAATGCCTGCGGCCTCGACGTGCCCGCGGACGGCCTGTCGTTTCCGCCCTGCGGCGTCGACGATTTGCCGCATATCATGCGGCCGCGCTCGCGCGGCGGCGTGCTGGAGCGATCGGGCCTTGTCGAAGTCGTCTCCTCGCTCGAACGCGACGGCCGGCCGGTGTTTCGCGACCTGCGCTGGGGCGTCTATGTCGTGCTGGAGGCGCCAAACGACTATGCCGCCGACTGCTTCCGGCAATATGGCCTGAAGACCGATTCCAGCGGACGCTTCGCCGCCATGTACAAGCCCTATCATCTGATCGGGCTCGAGCTGAACATCTCGGTGCTGGCGGCGGCGCTGCGGGGCGAGGCCACTGGGCAGCCTTACGGCTTCCGCGGCGACGTCGTGGCCGTGGCCAAACGCAATCTGCGTGCCGGGGAGATGCTGGACGGCGAAGGCGGCTACACGGTGTGGGGCAAGCTGTTACCGGCGGCCGCGAGCCTCAAGGCCGGCGCCCTGCCTATCGGGCTCGCACATCGCTTGAAGCTGAAGCACGACGTCGCCCACGGCACGGTGGTGCGCTGGAGCGATGTCGAGTTCGATGCAAAGAACGAGACGATCAGGGTGCGAAAAGCGATGGAGACGGCTTTCGCGAAGCAGCGGTAAGGGAACAGATCGGCGCCACGGGCGCCTCGCCTCTCGCCTTGCGGGTGTCTGTCGCGCATTCGCAGGCGCGAGATGGTTGATGGCTTGATTATCGCGAGACGAACGGTCATCCTTGCTGACGGAATGCCATCATAGTGGGGATTCCAACAAGAAGAGGCCCATCAGGGTCGTTCGGAAACGCTATCAAACCTCAAACAAAACAACGCCGAGTCTCGCAAAGAACGACACCAAGATCGTTCCTGATCGAAGGCATCGGCATAGCGGAGGGTCCGCATGAAACGTCGTGATTTCCTGAAGGTAACGGGCGTGAGCCTGGCAGCGAGCACCGCAGTGGCGGCGCCGGCGATTGCGCAAAGCTCGCCCGAGATCAAGTGGCGGTACGCCACGAGCTGGCCGAAGGCGCTCGATACGCTCTATGGCGGCTGCGAATACTTCTGCAAGCAGGTCGCCGACCTCACCGACAACAAATTCCAGATTCAGCCGTTTGCGGCCGGAGAGATCGTTCCAGGCCTGCAGGTACTGGACGCCGTCTCCAACGGCACGGTCGAGATCGGCAACACCGCGCTTTATTACTACTGGGGCAAGAATCCAGCGTTCACCTTCGCAACCGCACTGCCGTTCGGCTTGAACACGCGGCAGCAGATTTCCTGGCTGTTGTGGGGCGGTGGGCAGGATCTCGTCAACGATCTGCTCAAAGAGCACAATGTTTACGGCATCCCGACCGGATCGACCGGCGCGCAGATGGGCGGCTGGTTCAGGAAGGAGATCAAGAGCCTCGACGATTTGAGGGGCCTGAAGATGCGCATCGGCGGTTTCGCCGGCACGATCCTCTCCAAGCTCGGCTGCGTGCCACAGCAACTCGCTGGCGGCGACATCTATCCGGCGCTGGAGAAGGGCACCATCGACGCCGCCGAATGGGTCGGCCCCTATGACGACGAGAAGCTAGGTTTCGTGAAGGTCGCCAAATACTACTACTACCCCGGCTGGTGGGAAGGCACGAGCCAGGGCCACAACATCATGAACATCGAAAAGTGGAATGCGCTGCCCAAGCATTACAAGGCGGCGATCGACGCGGCATCGCGCGATACCTTCACCTGGATCACCGGCAAATACGATGCAGTGAATGCGCCGGCGCTGAAGCGGCTGATCGTGAACGGTGCAATCGTCAGAGGCTTCCCGCAGGAGGTGCTCGAGGCCTGCTACAACGCCGCCAACGAGATCTACGCGGACCTCTCCAAGTCCAATCCGCATTTCGGCAAGATGCATGCGAGCATGATGGCGTTCAAGAACGACTCGCTGCCCTGGACGCAGGTTGCGGAGCTGAGCTACGACAGCTTCATGGCGCGGATGCGCGCCAAGACATGAGGCGCTGCCACCCACGACTAAAGACGAAGAAGCCCCGGAGATACCGCTGTCTCCGGGGTTTTGGTTAGTTTGTCCGGCATTTCGGACCGAAAGCCGCGTTAACACTCGGCTTCGCAAGTGCGAGCGCAGCGACGACGCTTGATTATCGCAAGGCGACCGGTCATCCTGACGCCGTACCGCGATGCGCGGAATCCAAAAAGAGCCCGAAGGGCCTTCGGAAACGCCAAAATTTTTGAAACACCCACGTCGATTATCGGCGACGCAAAGACGACACCAAGATCGTTCCCTTGACGAGGAATCGGCGCAACGGAGGGATACGCATGAAACGTCGTGATTTCCTAAAAGTGACAGGGGCTGGGCTGGCAGCAAGCACAGCCGTTGCCGCACCAGCCATCGCACAGTCGTCGCCGGAAGTGAGATGGCGCCTCGCGGCGAGCTGGCCAAAGGCGCTCGATACGCTCTA
>NZ_LBJW01000107.1:90000-280791 GCF_028128865.1 Bradyrhizobium sp. CCBAU 11357
GACCAGAGGTCTTGGAGTTCCGGCTATCGAAGGTGGGTTTCCCCATTCGGAAATCCGCGGATCAAAGCTTCTTCGCAGCTCCCCACGGCTTATCGCAGCGTAGCACGTCCTTCATCGCCTCTCAGCGCCAAGGCATCCACCGAACACCCTTAAGGCACTTGATTGCTCTCATTATCAATGTCCACACACTCGGCAGAATGTTGTCCGTACGATTGCCTTGCGGCACGCGCCCTCGATGAACGCTACGTACAGCCGGACATTGACTAGAAAGACCAGCTTGCTTCGTAAGATCGTTCCGATAGCGAGGCGGTCAAGCTTCGCTAAAAGGATCATTTTACAACTCGCATTCAACCTCACGGCTGAAAGCGAGCGCCGAAAATGATCCGGAGATAATGAAGGATCCGCGCAACAATCTGCTGCACGACCCAACTCGGATCGATCTCCTCTTTACGATGTCAGAAAACACGCATCTTGCTGTCTATCCAGACTAGCAGGATGCGAAGTGATGTTTCGCGGACGACGGTACAAGATCTCGGTGATCAAACCATCTGGTGGAGCCAGACGGGATCGAACCGACGACCTCATGCTTGCAAAGCACGCGCTCTCCCAGCTGAGCTATGGCCCCGTAACCAGAAGACGAATGCTCACTCGATGAAAGTGGTGGGCCTGGGAAGACTTGAACTTCCGACCTCACGCTTATCAAGCGCGCGCTCTAACCAACTGAGCTACAAGCCCCTAACGCATATCCCGTCAGGGACCGTGGGATCCTGCTTGATACAGGCCCAGCGCGTGTTCGTCCGCGAAGAAAGAGAAACGAAGACGGCGAAATCCCGCCAATGCAGCTCAACGATCTGGCGATCTGTTGGCCACTGATGTTTCTAAAACGATCCGATAGTGAGCGTGAGCTCGCTGAAGGATCATCCTTAGAAAGGAGGTGATCCAGCCGCAGGTTCCCCTACGGCTACCTTGTTACGACTTCACCCCAGTCGCTGACCCTACCGTGGCCGGCTGCCTCCCTTGCGGGTTAGCGCACCGTCTTCAGGTAAAACCAACTCCCATGGTGTGACGGGCGGTGTGTACAAGGCCCGGGAACGTATTCACCGTGGCGTGCTGATCCACGATTACTAGCGATTCCAACTTCATGGGCTCGAGTTGCAGAGCCCAATCCGAACTGAGACGGCTTTTTGAGATTTGCGAAGGGTCGCCCCTTAGCATCCCATTGTCACCGCCATTGTAGCACGTGTGTAGCCCAGCCCGTAAGGGCCATGAGGACTTGACGTCATCCCCACCTTCCTCGCGGCTTATCACCGGCAGTCTCCTTAGAGTGCTCAACTAAATGGTAGCAACTAAGGACGGGGGTTGCGCTCGTTGCGGGACTTAACCCAACATCTCACGACACGAGCTGACGACAGCCATGCAGCACCTGTGCTCCAGGCTCCGAAGAGAAGGTCACATCTCTGCGACCGGTCCTGGACATGTCAAGGGCTGGTAAGGTTCTGCGCGTTGCGTCGAATTAAACCACATGCTCCACCGCTTGTGCGGGCCCCCGTCAATTCCTTTGAGTTTTAATCTTGCGACCGTACTCCCCAGGCGGAATGCTTAAAGCGTTAGCTGCGCCACTAGTGAGTAAACCCACTAACGGCTGGCATTCATCGTTTACGGCGTGGACTACCAGGGTATCTAATCCTGTTTGCTCCCCACGCTTTCGTGCCTCAGCGTCAGTACCGGGCCAGTGAGCCGCCTTCGCCACTGGTGTTCTTGCGAATATCTACGAATTTCACCTCTACACTCGCAGTTCCACTCACCTCTCCCGGACTCAAGATCTTCAGTATCAAAGGCAGTTCTGGAGTTGAGCTCCAGGATTTCACCCCTGACTTAAAGACCCGCCTACGCACCCTTTACGCCCAGTGATTCCGAGCAACGCTAGCCCCCTTCGTATTACCGCGGCTGCTGGCACGAAGTTAGCCGGGGCTTATTCTTGCGGTACCGTCATTATCTTCCCGCACAAAAGAGCTTTACAACCCTAGGGCCTTCATCACTCACGCGGCATGGCTGGATCAGGGTTGCCCCCATTGTCCAATATTCCCCACTGCTGCCTCCCGTAGGAGTTTGGGCCGTGTCTCAGTCCCAATGTGGCTGATCATCCTCTCAGACCAGCTACTGATCGTCGCCTTGGTGAGCCATTACCTCACCAACTAGCTAATCAGACGCGGGCCGATCTTTCGGCGATAAATCTTTCCCCGTAAGGGCTTATCCGGTATTAGCACAAGTTTCCCTGTGTTGTTCCGAACCAAAAGGTACGTTCCCACGCGTTACTCACCCGTCTGCCGCTGACGTATTGCTACGCCCGCTCGACTTGCATGTGTTAAGCCTGCCGCCAGCGTTCGCTCTGAGCCAGGATCAAACTCTCAAGTTGGACTTGAACTTTGAACCGGCTGATCACAACGTTTGACGAGGTCCCACCATTATCGACCGAAGTCGATGTGCTGCCCGCGATTCACATCGCTGGCAACGATGGTGTTTCCTTTAAACGTGTACCGCCGAAGTCTTTCGTCCGGTCTCGATCAGAAAAGCCGAAGCTTTTCGGAAGCGAGACCCGCAAGGACTCCGCCGTCCACGTTTCTCTTTCTTCATCTTCACTTGTCAAACAGCCCGAGACCGTGGAGGTCTCAACCTTCCTGAGAGGAAGGGTTCCGACACCCTTACCGACGATGGATGAACTCCAACCGACTGGTGTCGGCTGTTGTGTCACTCAACAAGGTGAGGAGCATCAGTGGCGCGTTCGCTCGCCTTGGTCAGTGACCCGGCGGCGCCGCGCTCAGTGGTTGGGGTTATAGGCCCCACCTTCCGGCCTGTCAACGCCAATCGTCAACAAATCGTCGCACAGTGGAGCAGCGATAAAACATCCGCGATTCCAGCCAGTTAGAAGGCCGCCGGGCGCGTCGGACGAGCCCACCCGGCAAAAAATCTGAAAAAAAGTTTGCCCGCCGGCGGGCTCCGGAAGGCGCCTTGGGGCCCCTCCCCGGACCCCTTCCTCGCCGCCCCCGCAACCCTGGGCAGGCGTGCCCCGTTCCCAGTCTGAGGGCTCCCGGCCAAACGCCCGCTCCCCCGCTGGATGGGACCCTGTCCCCGCCCGGCCCGAGCTCCGCCAGTGGTCGCACGGAGGGGTCTTTACGGCCCGGCGTTCAGGAAACTTTTTCCATATTTGGCGCCGTACTTGAGCCACAATCCCGCGGCGTTCTGATAAGAGACAAGCTTGAATCGCGGGGATGCCTGTGGGGGCTGCCGGCGATTTTCATGGGGTCAGAGGAAGGCGATCTTGCAAATGACGCGACCTTCCTTCGGCATTCGAAAGACATCGAGAGAGCTTTACCCGTCCAGCTGTTCGTAATTTCGGCCGCCCCATCAAGGGGCGTTCTGGGCGCGGACGGCTGTGCGGCTTGCCTTTTCCGGCGATCCCCGTTCAAGAGGGCAGCCGGGACCAGGTTCGAGAACGGGCATCTTGGGTCGTTGAATTGGGGGACTTGGGTTGAACCACAGGACGTCACGCGGCGCTTACGGGCGTGAGACCGGGATCATCGATCTCGGCCACGAGCCGCCGCTGTCCGTCGATGGTTCTGAAGCCGCCGTGATCGACCGCCGCCGCGTCTCGGTGCAATGGTTCAGCGGGACAATTTTGACCGGACTTTGCGGCGCAGCCCTGATCGGCGGCGCCGTTTTCGCTTCGCTCGACGGCGAGATGACCTTCGCCAAGGTGCCGGAGCGGGTCGAAGGCGCGCTGCGCGGAGCATTCGGCGCCGCCGATCGCGCCGCCACGCTGCACAAGAGCGACCGCCTGCCGCCGCCGAGCGAATCCACGGCCTCGCGCAACGTGATGCGCGTCTCGACCGTGGCCCGCGTCGGCAACCGTGACGTGATGCGGGTGCGTCCGTTCGTGCGGATCGCCGGCAATCTGTCGATGACGACGAGCGATCTGTCGGCGAAGATCCCGCCGTTCAACGCCCAGCGCCTGCTGACCGATGTCGGCTCCGATCCGAAGACGGCGTCCGACGATCCCAACAATCCCGAAGCCGTCGAGCCCGACGCGGAAGTGTCTTTCGTCACCAAGGACCTGTCGCCGGTGCTGCCGAAGGCCAAGATTTCCGCGGTGGTGGCGCTCGACGACATCCTGATGCGGGTGCGCGATGCCGCCAATTGGCGCGGCAATGGCGGGGTGCGCTACGCCTCGCTCGCCAATGCGGCCGCCGACATCTCCGGCGCGACCGGTCCCTCCGAGATCAGAACCGCCTACGCCGCCGAGGTCTCGCCGTCCGATCCCTATGCCGGCTTCGAGACGCGCGTGGTGCCGGAAAACGTCACGCTGCTGCCCAAGACCAAGGAGCAGATCACCGGCGGCAATCCCAACGGCGAACGCGTCCACATGGTCAGGAAAGGCGACAGCGTCGCTGGCGTGTTGCGCGATCTCGGTGCCAACGCCGACGAGATCAAGGCGATCACCGCGACGCTCGGACCGCGCGGGCGCGACGGCGGCCTCAAGGAAGGCGAGAAGCTTCGCATCCTGATGGCGCCCGCAAGCCCCGGCGCCCGCCTGCAGCCCTATCGCGTCGTGGTTGCAAACGACACGATGGTGGAAGCGATCGCGGCGCTGTCCGATCTCGGCAAATACGTCGCCGTCGACGTCTCCAGCATGAACACCGTCGCCGATACTGCGGCCAACGCCAGCAGCGACGACGATGATGACGATGACGGCTCCGGCGTGCGGCTCTACCAGAGCATCTACGAGACCGCGATGCGCAACAAGGTCCCGATGCCCGTCATCGAGGACATGATCAAGATCTACTCCTACGACGTCGATTTCCAGCGCAAGGTGCAGCCCGGAGATTCCTTCGACGTGTTCTACGCCGGCGAGGACGAGGGCGTGACGTCGAGCGAAAAGAACGAGGTGCTGTTCGCCTCGCTCACCGTCGGCGGCGAGACCAAGAAATACTACCGCTACCAGAGCCCCGACGACGGCCTGGTCGACTATTACGACGAGACCGGCAAGAGCGCGAAGAAGTTCCTGGTCAGGAAGCCCGTCAACAACGCCATCATGCGTTCCGGCTTCGGCGGCCGCCGCCACCCGATCCTCGGCTACGTGAAGATGCATACCGGCGTCGACTGGTCGACCAGCTACGGCACGCCGATCTTCGCCTCCGGCAACGGCGTTATCGAGAAGGCGGGCCCCGAGGGCGGCTACGGCAAGTACATCCGCATCAAGCATTCCAACGGCTACGAGACCGCCTACGGCCACATGTCGGCCTTCGCCAAGGGCATGGAGGTCGGCAAGAAGGTGCGGCAGGGCCAGGTGATCGGCTTCGTCGGCTCCTCCGGCCTGTCGACCGGCCCGCACGTCCATTACGAGATCCTGGTCAACGGCCGCTTCGTCGACCCGATGCGCGTGAAGCTGCCGCGCGGCCGTTCGCTGGAAGGCCCGATGCTGGCAAGCTTCGAGAAGGAGCGCGACCGGCTCGACGGCATGATGAGCGGCCGCGGCGGCGCCATCGCCCGCATGTCGGACGCGACCGGCGGGCCACTGCAGGTCACCAACCGGTAAATCGGCAGCCCGCCGGCATCGGCCGGCATTTTCAAACGGAATTTCAAACAGGAACGCTGCGCAGCCGGGCCGCTTTCGCGGCGTTTCAACGTCAAGTTTCGTTTGCCAAAGCCGCAGGACGGGCGAATACTTTCCAAAAAACGGGAGGTCACGCCATGAAGAGCAGGCTCGCCTGCGCAGCCCTGGTTGCTGCGCTGTTCTCCACAACGAGCGCATCGGCCGACGGCTGGGAGGTCACGAGGCTGGTGCCGGGCTCGGCGTTCCACGGCGTGCACGGGCTCGGTGTCGACAAGGCCGGCCATTTGTTTGCCGGCAGCGTCGCGGGCGCTGCGCTCTATGAGGTCGACATCGCCGGCGGCAGCGCCAAGGTTGCAATCCCGGCACCGGTCGGGATGGCCGACGACATCGCATTCGCACCCGACGGCACCATGGCCTGGACCGGCTTCCTCGCCGGCGATCTCTATGCGCGCAAGGGCGACGGACCGATCAGGAAGCTCGCGTCCGGGCTTCCCGGCATCAACTCGCTCGCCTTCCGCAAGGACGGCAGGCTCTACGCCACCACCGTCTTCCTCGGCGATGCGCTCTACGAGATCGACGTCGAGGGTGTCAAACCGCCACGCCAGATCATGGAGAAGATGGGCGGCCTCAACGGCTTCGAGTTCGGTCCCGACGACAAGCTCTATGGTCCGCTCTGGTTCAAGGGCCAGGTGGCAAGGGTCGACGTCGACAAGGCCGAGCTGACCGTCGTCGCTGACGGCTTCAAGATCCCGGCCGCCGTGAACTTCGATTCCAAGGGCAACCTGTTTGTGATCGACACCGCGCTCGGCCAGCTCGTCCGGGTCGATCCCAAATCGGGCGCCAAGACCATGGTCGCGCAGCTGAAGCCCTCGCTGGACAATCTCGCCATTGACGACAAGGATCGCATCTACGTCTCCAACATGGCCGACAACGGCATCCAGGAGGTCGATGCCGCGACGGGCCAGGCCAAGCAGATCATCATCGGCAAGCTCGCTTTGCCCGGCGGGCTCGGCGTCACCTCGGAGAACGGCAAGGACACCATCCACGTCGCCGACTTGTTCGCCTATCGCACGGTGGACGGGGCGACCGGCGAGGTCACCGAGAAGGCGCGCATGCATGCCGCAGGCACAACGCTCGAATATCCGATGAGCGCGACGGCAAAGGGCAACGACGTGGTCCTGTCGAGCTGGTTCACCGGCACCGTGCAGGTGATCGACGGCAAGACCGGCGCGACGCGCGAGATGCTGCACGACTTCAAGGCGCCGCATGACGCGGTCGTGCTCGCGGACGGCAGCATCCTGGTGGCCGAGCTCGGCACCAAGTCGCTGGTCAAGGTGAGCGGCGAGCACGGCAAGGACCGCACCACGCTGATCGGCGCGCTCGAAGGCCCGGTCGGGCTCGTTCGCGGGAAGACCGACGAAGTCTACCTGACCGAGGCGTTTGCGGGCCTCGTCTCCAGGATCGACAGCAACGGTGAAAAGACCGTCATCGCCAAGGAGCTGAAGATGCCGGAAGGCATCGCAAGAGGTCCCGAAGGCCAGCTCATCGTGGCGGAGGTCGGCGCCAAGCGGCTGATCGAGATCGCACCGGAGAGCGGCAAGATCACCGAGATAGCCGCCAATCTCCCGATCGGCCTGACCGGCGCACCCGGCGGTTTGCCGACACATGTCCCCACCGGCGTCGCCGTCGGCGCGAGCGGCGCGATCTACTTCAGCTCGGACGTCGAGAATGCGATCTACAAGGTGGTGAAGAAATAGCAGAGGCGTGCACCGGCCTGGCCCGGGAACCGGCACGCCGGTTCCCGGTTAGACGCTGACCGAAGCCAGCAGGAGGATCGCCCATGACGCGCCTCTCACGCGACGATGTCGTCAAGGCCGTGGACCGTGCCGATGACGTGACCATTGCCCAGATCATCGGAACCGGCGCGACCGCCGAAGAGCTCGCTGAAGCCCAGGCCTGGCTCGCCAATGACGAGCCGATGATCAACGATCTGCGCCCGCTGGCGCAGGGCCGGGTGCGCGAGCTGGTGGATATACTTTCGGAGCTGGAGGAGGACGAGGAGGACGGCATTGAGCCGGGGCCGGCGGCGGCAGGCGGGTGAGGATGGGCGGGCCAGGGAGGCGAAATCGCCCGCACACCAGAGAGCTGAAGGCTTCGAACTCTCTGTTGGACACCGAGGGCGGGACCAAGCGCCGGTCGAGAGAGTACTGAAAGCAGCAACATCTCCAATATCTCAGTCTATCTCTCGGTCTGCCCATGCTGCGCCCGACAGCCAGCCGACGTACATCCGACCGACATTGCCAGCTAAAGCTGAAGGTTCTGGACTCGAAGCTTTCCTGGGAAGGATGAATAGGCATCGAGCACTTTTGCGCAGCGTTGGACCAGGCAATCAATTGGTACAACTTAAGAGCAGATTTCTGCAACAAGCTATATCGGCTTCTGAAGCTTCTCAGCTATGCCCATGCGCTTGATAATCGCAGCTTCTGGATGCTTCGGTCTTTCTATGAACTTTACGAATGCACGAATAGCATCCGCAACCGTATGCGCGGACGTGAACTCCGTGAACTTCTTTGATTCTTTGATGATGATGCCAATGTTGATCTCAGGATTCGTCAGCTGCTCAACGGTAAATCCAATTCCGAGTCCAGCCTCTTGATTACATTGAAATAGGCCGAAGCTCTTCTCCGGTGCCGGTGAGACACAATTTGGATCCAGTCCCGATTCACCAATTGCGTTCGCCAAAGCCGCCAGTTGCTGCACTTTCGAGAAACCAGAGCGACTAAATCGATCGACGATCATGTCGCCGAATTGATGAAATTTTTTGGGAATGCCTGCCGCCTTTAGATTGAACTGCGCGTCACCGGCGGCGTCAGTGCTGGACGGCTCCGTTTCGAGCCATCGGATCGCAGCTATACGTGAAATCGAAAACGCAGTCTTGTTGACCTCGTCGTTCTGATTGCCACCCAAGAGCCTGATTTGCTTGGTCGCTGGCATGTCCTCCGAAAAGAACGCGACGTGCCCGCTCGTATTGGTATTCTCGCCCGGCGTTAGAACGACGACCGCACCCACGGGAATCTTTGACGATCCAAGGGGAACGCTTTGGCCCCATTGCTTCCAATGTGCCGCGAGCGCAGCTCCTTTGGGTACTGTATCTCCATGGCCGCTCTGCTTGATGCAAAAGGCCGCAAACGCCCCGCACCAATGGGGTAAGCCTCCCTGTACTGGACCGAAATCCGTAGCCGCAAAGTAACTCTTGATCCGCGGCGCCGAACTAGCTTCAGAAACCCCATTCTGCATTTCTTGTTCTGCAAAGGGCAACCAAGGCGCTTCACCCGGATTTGCCTGGGGCAATTCATCAGGCGCAACCTGCTTGATCAAATCAAATGCTTTCTTCAACTCGCTGTTCAGCAGGGCCTCTGTAATCGCGACGAAATCAGGAATCGTATCGTCTTCGTCCAGAGCACTGAACTGCTCTCGTGCCTTGAGACTCGCAAACTGATTGTGAGTCAGGGCGTCGCTAACTTTTTTTGTGGCGTCCGTTTGGCTTTTGCGTATCATCAGCGCAGCGTTGACGTCCGCCAGATAGGCATGGAACAGGTCCAGATAGCTGGGTATGAACGGATCATCGCCTTCGGTCGGGCTTTGCTCACTCATCGCTTTCGCATCTTTCCTCATGCGATGCCCGGCGGCGTAGACTTGAAGCATTGGATAATCAAAGTCCTTAGGACCATAACCGTCTGATATCGGCGTTCCTTCTGTCAGAAAATCGTTCCATTCAGAAGATGAAACCCTCAAAGGGCCGACTGCATCGGAGCCCGATACAGGCCCAGGATTCTTGATCTTGGTTTCGATCTGCGCACGAGCTATCAAGAAATCTGCAGACACGAACCAGGGTGCACTCTTCGGAACGACATTGAAGCTTCGTTCTACCAGAATGCACTGCCTCACGAAGTCCTCAGGATCTATCTCCGGCCGTTCTGGATCAGGCACTTCGTCGACGTTCGATCGTTGCAACCAACCGTCACCCTGACCAGGCGGCACAATGACGTTCAACCAAACATTTGCGGGATCGCTATCAACTTTCTTGCCCGTCGCCAGCAAGACTTTTCCCGGTCCGAAAACAGAAAAGACCTGGGCATCGATCGCGGGATTTGAACGGACAATGGTCAGTACCTTGGTTTGATAGGCCATTTCGCGCCCTTTCAATTCGACGCTAGAGCATTCACCAAATCGGAAGTCAGCTGATCAGATAGATCCGCCGTCAATGGATCTGCCGCGTTCTTGCTCTTAAGAACCAGCTTTGAGTCCAGGATGGTTCTCACATCGCAATCCGATTCCTCACATCCTTCATGCTCGGATTGGTCGGGAGCTGCTTGTTCTTGGGCAACTTGCTATTCATCAACTCCGAAACGCTGGTGATACCTTGTGGAAAACTCTCTGCTTCATACAGGTTCTCGAATTGCTGAGTCGCACATTCCTTCCTTGATTGGATGAGCCCTAGCTGTCTCGGGTTCAGCTTCCCTGTGACCTGTGTCGTGGTATCTCCGGTGTCGCGCAGGCTCTGTTGATAAGCGGCAATACGTGCGTTGGTCTTTGTCGTCACATGAAGAACTTCAGACTTTGGAGCACAAAGTTTCTTCAGAATCCCTTGGACGAAGCCGATGCTGTGCACCTTGGGATTAAAATTCGCGATGATGGCTTCGTGCGCGGGGTCAATTTTGGGATCCGTAGTCCCGCTTGGCGTCACTCGATCTCGGGCGCTATGTGCTTCCGCGATCGTGCTTGTCGAGACCAGCGGCTGGCGCCTACCAGCAGCCGCAGCACCGGCCTGCTCAAATACCGTGACTGTGGAATTGATGTTCGCCGAGATGGTCATCGGCATGCAGATCGTCAAATATGACCTTAACGCGTGGACCGCGATAGGCTTGTTGCTAATGGCCAATCCAAGGAGATCCTCTCGGAACTTGCGGCGGTTGACGAGGACGACGGACTGCACCGTCGTATGATCGACCTGAAGCAGCAACGAGTTGAGGTTCTTTACGGTATCATTGGCCAATCCGAAGGCCGCCGATATCGCCGCCAGCCCCACGGCGCTGACACCGGTTACGTTTGGATTGGTGAGCGCATCGACTGCGAAGCGGACAGCGCCAATCTCAGCAAGTACGGCAGCATTCTCACGTCTTTTCGCGTCGAGCCATGCCAAATAGGAATCGCAGCGGGCATCGATATCATTCAAACCCGCTTGAACGATGATTGGCCAGTAGTTAGCCGGAATTGCTTGTTGCGCGCAGCTGGGCACGTCAGGACCGACGTAAGAGTTTGCTTGGCGACACAGGTAGTCCAGATAAATGTTCTGGAGCTCGGCGGCTGAGGCCGTATCCGCCGTGTAGAGTTGAGTACCAATGCCATCACGAAAATAAGTCCTGTCGTTTGGATCGCAGCCCGCAAGGGCTAGCCCCAGACACACGAACGCAACGATTCCCCAAACGCTACGCATCGACGCAATCCCGTGAGACAAATGAAACTTTTGGCGAGCCCCGATAAAATTGCTCAAGACGATTCACGCGCCCCCAACCAACGAAGCATCGCGTGGATGGCAGCTGGCAGCTCATTGCGTGATCGATCTTGCGCACGACCTGTCTCTCACTGTTCGGGCGTTGGCGGTTCAACGGTCCAAGTCGCCTGCTCTTCATGTGCCTCCGCCGCCACGTTCAGATTGGCGGTGACGATTGCGAAAGCGCGTTGCACGTCGTCGACCACATCCCGCCGCCGCGTATTGATATTGCGGACCAGAACCCGCCAACGGCCGTCTCCGCTGCCACCGGCGGCTTCCCGCCAGAAGCGCAGAATGAAAACCTGATCCGAGAGCGGCTGTTGTGAGCTCATGGCCGAGCCTCGCATGGTGCGAACTCGGGAGGATTGCGCGAACGTTCCGGGATGGTCGCCGCCTGGTCACAGCGGCTCGCGGCGAGAATTCCGCAGCGATCGCCCCGCGATCACGGCAGGATCACGATGCGGCCGGGCAAGGCAGAGTCCCGCCGGCAATGGCCATGCCAAGCCCTGGTCAGGCTCGCGATAGAAAACGGATACGACTGCGGCGCCTAGTTTGCAGCGCGCCGCCTCTCGTCGCGGCTCATCAGCTGTACGCGCAAATGCTGGGCGTCATCGGCGTTATGCAGATTCCTGATCTCGTCAATGACCGCACGCGTTGCTGGAAGCGGAGAAATTCCCAGCTCCTGCTGGATCATGGCGATCCAGTGATCGTAGTACCTGATGGCGTCGATACGCCTCTCATCGAGTGCAAGCAACGTCAGGAGATGTCGAACCAGTTCCTCGCGATAGGGATCAAAGCGCAGCGCGTGACGAGCGAGCAGGATCGCATCATGATAGTGGCCACAAAGTCCCAGATGACGAACGATGGTCATTGCCGACTGCACAAAAAGGGAATGCAATCGCTCGCGCTCCTCCAATATCCAGTCGGCATCTTCGCCATCCAGGAATGGCCCCTCGTAGCGGTACAGGACGGCGAGGACCTGCTTCATCCAGGAGGGATCCACAGGCGCTTCAGCGCCGCTGAGAGCCGCCTGCGCCGCTTCAAGCAGGGCCCAGGTGTCGACGTCCAGCCAAGACGTCCTCTCGAGAATAGTCTCCGAGCCGACGGTCCTGAGGCCATAGCCCTCTCGGTACTCCGGCGCCGACGCGAGCAGTTTTCGCAAACGCCAGATCGCGGAGTTCACGGCTCGGCGTCCTCTGTCCGTATCGAGCTCCGGCCAAAACAGGTCGATAAGTCGCTCGCGACGGTGCGGACGGTCCGGAAAGGTGAAAAGGAAGCCGGCCAATCTCCGTCCTGCTGGACCGAGATCCAACCAAATCTGCTCGTTACCGCGCGTAACCCGGCTGGCCCCCAGCAAACTAACGGTCAACACCGCCGCCCCTCCACGCAAAACACAACAAAAATTGCCTGTGGCGTTAAGTCATCGCAGCTCGAAATTGCGAGCTCAGTCTAAAATTGTCGGTTGCTCAAAGACTCGCGTGAAATCCTTGAGCACTCGACCGCGGGAATGCCGCGCCGACCGAGATGGAATTATGGCAACGGAGCCTATGGTTGTTCAACACCAATTTGCACCCTGAACGGATAACCGCAGTGCGTGTGGCTTTTCAACGACACAACACTGCATTGATACCCGGCCTCTCTTGCAAAAGCGAAAGCCCTCTCCGCGGCAGCGGAGAGGGCTCTGCAATATCCGAATGCCCGATCCAGGGTCAGTTCAGCTTCCGCTTCGGCACCGGCGTCTCGAACTGCGCAATCTCCGCGGTCTGCGGCGCCTTGCCGTTGAAGGTCAGCACGTTGCCTTCGGACGAAATCGCGACGTTGTCGCCGTCCCTGACGTCGCCGGCGAGGATCATCTCGGCGAGCGGGTCCTGGAGGTAGCGCTGGATCACCCGCTTCAGCGGCCTTGCGCCGTAGGCGGGATCCCAGCCCTTGGCAGCTAACCAGTCGCGGGCGGCGGCATCGAGGCTGAGCACGATCTTGCGATCGGTCAGGAGCTTCTGCAGACGTGCGAACTGGATCTCGACGATCCGGCCCATCTCGCTGCGCTGCAGACGGTGGAACAGGATGATCTCGTCGACGCGGTTGAGGAATTCGGGGCGGAAGTGCGCCCGCACCATTCCCATCACCTGCTCGCGCACGGCCGCGGTGTCCTCGCCCTCCGGCTGGTTCACCAGATATTCCGAACCGAGGTTGGAGGTCATGATGATCAGCGTGTTGCGGAAGTCGACGGTGCGGCCCTGGCCGTCGGTCAGGCGGCCGTCGTCGAGCACCTGCAACAGGACGTTGAAGACGTCGGGATGCGCCTTCTCGATCTCGTCGAACAGCACGACCTGGTAGGGCCGGCGCCGCACCGCTTCGGTGAGCGCACCGCCCTCGTCATAGCCGACATAGCCGGGAGGCGCGCCGATCAGCCGCGAGACCGAGTGCTTCTCCATGTATTCGGACATGTCGAGGCGGACCATCGCGGTCTCGTCGTTGAACAGGTATTCCGCGAGCGCCTTGGTCAGCTCGGTCTTGCCGACGCCGGTCGGGCCCAAGAACATGAACGAGCCGGTGGGGCGGTTCGGGTCCTGCAGGCCGGCGCGCGAGCGGCGCACGGCGGTTGCGACCGCACGCACGGCCTCGGCCTGGCCGACGACGCGCTTGCCGAGCTGCTCCTCCATCTTCAGGAGCTTCTCCTTCTCGCCTTCCAGCATCTTGTCGACAGGCACGCCGGTCCAGCGCGAGACCACCTGCGCGATGTGGTTGGCGGTGACCGCCTCCTCCATCATCTCGCCAGCGTTCTCCTTGGCCTCGATGTCCGCGAGCTGCTTCTCGAGCTGCGGGATCCGTCCATAGGCCAGCTCGCCGGCCTTCTGGAATTCGCCGCGGCGCTGCGCGTTGGCGAGCTCGACACGAAGTGCGTCGAGCTCGGCCTTCAGCTTCTGGGCGTCGGAGAGCTTGCTCTTCTCCGCGCTCCAGCGCGCCGTCAGCGCCGCCGACTTCTCCTCGAGCTCGGCGAGATCCTTCTCCAGGGTCTGGAGCCGGGACTTGGAGCCGGGATCGCTTTCCTTCTTCAGCGCCTCCTGCTCGATCTTGAGCCGGATGATCTCACGATCGAGCGAATCCAGCTCTTCCGGCTTGGAATCGACCTGCATCTTCAGCCGCGCCGCGGCCTCGTCCATGAGGTCGATCGCCTTGTCGGGCAGGAAGCGGTCGGTGATATAACGGTTGGACAGCGTCGTGGCGGCGACGAGCGCGGAATCGGTGATCCGGACGCCGTGATGCTGCTCGTACTTGTCCTTCAGCCCGCGCAGGATCGAGATGGTGTCCTCGACCGAGGGCTCGCTGACGAAGATCGGCTGGAAGCGCCGCGCCAGCGCGGCATCCTTCTCGACGTGCTTCTGGTACTCGTCGAGCGTGGTCGCGCCGATGCAGTGCAGCTCGCCGCGGGCGAGCGCGGGCTTGAGCAGGTTGGAGGCATCCATCGCGCCGTCGCCCTTGCCGGCGCCGATCAGCGTGTGCATCTCGTCGATGAACAGGATGAAGGTGCCCTCGCTCCCTGTCACTTCCTGCAGCACGGCCTTCAGCCGCTCCTCGAACTCGCCGCGGTATTTCGCGCCTGCGATCAGTGCGCCGAGGTCGAGCGAGAGCAGCTTCTTGTCCTTCAGGCTCTCCGGCACGTCGCCGTTGACGATACGCAGCGCGAGACCTTCGGCGATGGCGGTCTTGCCGACGCCGGGCTCGCCGATCAGGACGGGGTTGTTCTTGGTCCTACGCGAGAGCACCTGGATGGTGCGGCGGATCTCCTCGTCACGGCCGATGACCGGATCGAGCTTGCCGTCGCGCGCGGCCTGGGTCAGGTCGCGGGCATATTTCTTCAGGGCGTCATAGGC
The DNA here is from genome assembly GCF_028128865.1 of Bradyrhizobium sp. CCBAU 11357. Taxonomy (NCBI): domain Bacteria; kingdom Pseudomonadati; phylum Pseudomonadota; class Alphaproteobacteria; order Hyphomicrobiales; family Nitrobacteraceae; genus Bradyrhizobium; species Bradyrhizobium sp. CCBAU 11357. The sequence goes on from NZ_LBJW01000107.1 coordinate 105,041, forward strand.
GTTCTCGGCGGTGGCAGAGTCGGCCGTGCGGCCCTTGCGCAGCGCCTCGATCGCCGCGTTGAGGTTTTGCGGCGTGACGCCGCCCTTATTGAGGATGGTGCCGGCCTCGCTGGTCTTCTCCAGCGTCAGCCCGAGCAAAAGCCGCTCGACGGTGACGAAGCTGTCGCCGGCCTTCTCGCCGGCCTTTTCGGCGGCATCGAAGGTGCGGGCCAGCTCGGGCGCGAGGTAGATCTGCCCGGCGCCGCCGCCGGAGACCTTCGGCACCTTGTTGAGGGCGTCCTCAGTCGCCTTCAGAATTGCACGGGAATTGCCGCCAGCGCGGTCGATCAGACCGGCGGCGAGCCCCTCATTGTCGTCCAGCAGGACCTTCAGCACGTGCAGGGTGGAGAACTGCTGGTGCCCCTCGCGCATCGCGAGCGACTGCGCGGACTGGATGAAGCCCCTGGAGCGTTCGGTATATTTCTCGATGTTCATCTTTTCTGTCCCTCGGCCTGCCCTCGGGGCCCTCTAAGGCACCCCAAACGGCATCTTCATTGGGTTTCCAATTACCGCATTGACGTTTCTCAACCGGTAACGGTCGTCTCTTGCCGGCGTTGCCGCCGGCCTGAGCCAGATGTGGGAAGCACGTTGCGGATGCGAAAGAGGCAACTTCACAATTTCGTGCGCACGGGGGCGGGCTTGGCGGTGGCAGGCCGAATCCCTTAAGTAGCGGCATGACAGCCAGCCATACCGCCGAGATCACCGGCCTCTACCGCTATCCCGTCAAGGGCCTGACGCCGGAACGCCTGCTGCGCGCCCCTTTGCGGGTGGGCCAGACGCTGCCGGCCGACCGCCGCTACGCCATCGAAAACGGCCCGAGCGGGTTCGACCCCGAGGCGCCCGAATGGCGGCCGAAAATCCAGTTTCTGATGCTGGCGCGCAATGAGCGGCTGGCCGCGCTCGACAGCCGGTTCGACGACCAAACCAACGTGCTGACCATCCGCAAGGACGGCCAGATCGTCGCCAGCGGCGATCTCGAGACCGCCACCGGGCGCGCCGCCATCGAGGCCTATTTCCGCGACAACTTCCAGCCCGAGTTGAAGGGCCCGCCCAAGGTTCTGTCCGGCCGCGACCACAGCTTCTCCGACGTCGCCCGCAAGGTCGTCTCCATCATCAATCTCGGCAGCGTCCGCGCCATCGAGACCATGCTCGGCGGCGTCGCCGTGCATCCGCTGCGCTTCCGCGCCAATCTCTACGTCAAGGGCTGGCCGGCCTGGTCGGAGCTCGACCTCGTCGGCCAGACGCTCGCGATCGGACAGGCCCGGCTGAAGGTGATCAAGCGCATCGTCCGCTGCCCGGCCACCAATGTCGACCCTGAGACCGCAAAGCGCGATCTCGAAATACCACCGACGCTCTCGCGCCATCTCGGCCACATGGACTGCGGCATCTATGCCGAGGTGATCGCCGATGGTGAGGTCGGCATCGGCGATGTCGTGGCGATGGAAGAGCCGAGACTGGTGTGAGCTTGCGCTGGCTCAACACGTTCCGTCATTGCGAGCGCAGCGAAGCAATCCAGAGATCTATCCGCTGAGACAGTCTGGATTGCTTCGTCGCTTCGCTCCTCGCAATGACGACGACTCTCAATTCGGCATCACGTAGGCATAGATCCGGCCGCGCGAGACCGGGGCTTCGCGGACGCGGTTGCCGTTGTTGCCGGAGATCATCATCGGATTGCCCTGCGCGTCGACGCCGGTGATGATTCCGACATGGCCGCCGCGGCCGCCGCGCGACATCACGGCGATGGCGCCGACCTGCGGACCGGAGATGCGCGTGCCGTAGCGCGCGAACGAGCTCGCCATGTCGGAGCCGGTGCCTCGATGGCCGGTATGCTCCAGCACCATGTTCATGAAGCGCGCACACCACAGGCTGCCGCGCCCGGTCGGATTGCCGCCGATATAGCGGCGCGCCTCGGACACGAGGCCCGATCCGCCACCGAAGCCGCCGCTTGCGACGAGCGCGTTGCCGGCCACGCCGCCATTGTTGGCGCTGGGATCGTAGCTCGCCTGGGTGTCGGCGAAACCGCTCGCCTGCAATTGCGCCGCGCTGCGCTCGAAGCGCGAGCCTCTCGCATGGTGGCGATGATAATGATGTCTGGCGTGGTGCACGTACACGTGCCGCTCTGCGCTATGACGATGATGCGGCCGCGCCGAGGCCGGAGAAACGAACGCGGCGACCGCCGCGAAGAGAAGCGCCAGCGCGACAACACAACGCAACAGGCGATACGCAAACAACTCAACCATTCTTCATCCCTAGTTGACACCCCCACTTCCCGCCGGCCCGTGCAACGACCGACATCCGTTTGGCCGTTAAGCCGCCCGATGTGGCGAGAAAAAGACGCGATGTCGGCGAATAGCTGCGATGATTTTGTGGTTGTGCTCGGCTGCTGCTGCCGCATTGCCGACAACAGCGTTAACTGCGATCCTGAAGCACGGCTTGAAACAGAGGGAAACGGTTAATGCCCCACGCCACGACCAGGGACGGCGTCCGCATTTATTTCGAGGAGGCGGGCCAGGGAACGCCGATCCTTTTTCTGCACGAGTTCGCGGCCGACTACACCAATTGGGGGCCGCAGATGCGCTACTTCTCGCGTGGCCATCGCTGCATCACCTATTCGGCGCGCGGCTACACGCCCTCGGACGTGCCTGACGGCGAGGTCTACACCTTCACGCATTTCTACACCGATGCGCTTGCCGTGCTCGATCATCTCGGCATCGAGCGCGCCCATCTCGTCGGCCTGTCGATGGGCGCCTATTCCTCGCTGCAGATCGGGTTGAACGCGCCGCAGCGCGCGCTGTCGATGACGCTGGCCGGCGTCGGCTCCGGCTCGGAGCTCGATAACCTGGAGGCCTGGCGCAAGCAGTGCCGCGCCGATGCCGAGCAGCTCGAGACGCTGGGCTCCGCCGAGGTCGCAAAAGTCACGCGCGAGGCGCCGAGCCGGATTCCGTTCCTGGTGAAGGACCCGCGCGGGCACGCCGATTTCTACGCCGCGCTGGCGCGGCACGATGCCAAGGGTTCGGCGCGCACGATGCGCGGATTCCAGGGCGGCCGTCCCTCGATCTACACGATGACGGAGGCGATCGCGAAGGCGGCAACGCCGGCGCTGATCATCTGCGGCGACGAGGACGATCCGTGCATCGGGCCGAGCCTGTTCCTGAAGAAGTATCTGCCCGCGGCGGGGCTGACGATGTTTCCGAAATCCGGCCACGTGCTCAATCTGGAGGAGCCCGCGCTGTTCAATGAGAATGTCGAGCGGTTCGTCACGCTGGTGGAAGCGGGGCGCTGGCCGGTGCGGGATCCGCGGTCGCTGGCGGCGCATTAGCTGTCATTCCGGGATGCGCCGAAGGCGCAGGCCCGGAATCCATCGGGCTGCAGGCGCTGTTGGACGATGGATTCCGGGCTCGATGCTTCGCATCGCCCCGGAATGACGACGGGGACTACTTCCCCCCGCCTCTGCTCAGCAAGAACACCGCCTGCTCGCCGAACATGTTCCACACCCACCAGGGCAGGTTCAGCGGCACCGGGCGGCCGTAGAGATCGAGCGCGACCGAGCGCTCCATCTTGACGTTGATCTCGTCGCAGAGCTGCACGAAATCCTTGATGGTGCAGAAATGGATGTTGGCGGTGTCGTACCAGGTCGCCGGCAGATTCTCCGTGCGCGGCATGTGGCCGCCGATCAGGAGCTGGAGCCGCATCTTCCAGAACCCGAAATTCGGGAACGAGACGATGGCGCGGCGGCCGATGCGCAGCAGATTCTCCAGCACGACCTTCGGCTGCCGCGTCGCCTGCAGCGTCTGCGACAGGATCACGTAGTCGAAGGCATCGTCGGGATAATTGACGAGATCGGTATCGGCATCGCCCTGCACCACCGCGAGCCCCTTGGCGACGCAGCGGTTGACGCCCTCGCGGGACAGCTCGATGCCGCGGCCGTCGATGCCGCGGGTCTCCAGCAGCTGAAGCAGATCGCCGTCGCCGCAGCCGACGTCGAGCACCTTCGAGCCCGGCTTGACCATTTCGGCGACCAGCAGATGATCGGCGCGAAACTGGCCCGACGGCGCGGCCGCAACGCCGTTCAGCGGCAGCACTTCCTGGACGGACATCGCTAGCGGTCCTCGAGGCTGAGCCCGCGGGCCTTGCCTGCCGATTGCAGGAAGGCGCGGGAGATGTCGAAAAATTCGGGCACGTCGAGCAGGAAGGCGTCGTGGCCGCGATCGGTCTCGATCTCGGCGAACGACACCCGCGCGCTCGAAGCATTCAGCGCGTGCACCAGCGCGCGCGATTCCGAGGTCGGGAACAGCCAGTCGCTGGTGAAGGAGACTACGCAGAAGCGGGTCTTGATGTCGGCGAAGGCCTTGGCCAGCACGCCGCCGTGATCGGCGGCGATGTCGAAATAGTCCATCGCGCGCGTCAGATAGAGATAGGAATTGGCGTCGAAGCGCTCGACGAAGGACGAGCCCTGGTAACGCAGATAGGATTCGACCTGGAAGTCGGCGTCAAACGAGAAGGTCGGCAGCTCGCGGTCCTGCATGCGCCGGCCGAACTTGCGATGCAGCGCCGCGTCCGAGAGATAGGTAATGTGCGCCGCCATCCTCGCCACCGCGAGCCCGCGATGCGGATGGATGCCCTGATCGGCATAGCCGCCACCGTGCCAGTCGGGGTCGGCCATCACGGCCTGGCGGCCGAGCTCGTGGAAGGCGATGTTCTGCGCCGAGTGCCGCGTCGCGCAGGCAATCGCCAGCGCGGAGTACACGCGCTCCGGATAGGCCGCGGTCCATTGCAGCACCTGCATGCCGCCCATCGAGCCGCCAACGACGGCAAACAGCGTGTCGATGCCGAGCCGGTCGATCAGCATCGCCTGCGCGCGCACCATGTCCGGAATGGTGATGACGGGGAAGTCCAGGCCCCAGACCTTGCCGGTGGCGGGATTGATCGAGGCCGGCCCGGTCGAGCCCATGCAGCCGCCGATCACGTTGGAGCAGATGATGAAGTAGTGCTTGGGATCGATGGGGCGGCCGGGGCCGACCAGCGTCTCCCACCAGCCGGGCTTGCCGGTGACGGGATGCACGTTGGCGACATGCTGGTCGCCGGTCAGCGCATGGCAGATCAGCACGGCATTGGAGCGATCGGCGTTGAGCTCGCCATAGGTCTGATAGGCGACCTGGAACGGCGAGAGATCGACGCCGCAATCGAGCCGCAGCGGCTGCTCGGAGCCGAAATGCGCAACCAGCGAGCTTGGATGGTCCACTTCGTGCGACCGCTCGTCGGCGCTGATCGCAGGACTTGGTATCGACTTGACGCTACCCATCTCGGACATCGACCTCGTTTGCGACTGGCTGCTCGACCGCGCCGCTGACATCAGGCCATGAAAAACCCGGCCTGAACGATAGGTTCGGCCGGGATCGGAAGCGTCCCCGGCCTGTTTAGCGAGTTTTTTAACGTGGCTGCAAGCCGGCCGGCTCAAATGACCACGGAACGGGCAAAAGCTACCGTCTTGGGCGGTTTTCGTCAAGTCGCGGCCCGGATCGGCCCAATTCGCCTCAGTCGCGTCGCCCGCAAAGCACGTCATTTCTCTTTGCTTTCGCCGCCACGACTGCCTAATCAGGACATCCCCCATCGGAACGATCGACGACCAGACATGTCCCAACGTCCGCCCGCGCCACCATCGCTGCAGGAACTGCGCAAGGAGATCGACGCGATCGACGAGGGCATGCATCGCCTCCTCATGCAGCGCGGCGACATCATCGACCGGCTGATCCAGGTGAAGCAGACCCAGGAGGTCGGCTCGGCGTTTCGGCCTGCGCGGGAGGCTTCCATGATGCGCGAGATCGTGCAGCGTCATCGCGGCATCCTGCCGCTCGACACGGTCGAGAGCATCTGGCGCGTCATCATCTCGACCTTCACCTATGTGCAGGCGCCGTTCTCCGTGCATGCCGACATCTCGGTGAGCGAACCGGCGATGCGCGATTCCGTGCGCTTCCATTTCGGCTTCACGGTGCCTTACGTCGCGCATTTCAGCGCGCAGGCCGCGGTCGAGGCGGTGGCGAAATCCAAGGGCGACCTGGCGCTGGTCTCGGCGACCTCCAGCCGCACGCCGTGGTGGCTGGAGCTGGAAGCCGACGGCGCGCCCAAGATCATCGCACGGATGCCATTCGTCGAGCGTGCCGACCATCCGGCCTCGCTGCCGGTGTTCGCGATCTCGCGCGTCGCCGACAGCGCCCTGGTGACAGAGGTCGAGACCTTCAGCGTGCGCGTCTCCGGATGGAACGCCGAGGTCGCCCGCGCGCTGTCGCCGCTCGCCGAGATCGTTGCGGTGCCCGATACCGCCTTCGACGGCGCGGCGCTGCTGGTCTCGGTCACCAGCGCGACCAGCATCGACAAAATCAGGGCTGCCCTGATCGAGGCGGGGGCCTCGGTTCGCTCTGTGGCCCTCGTCGGCAGCCACGCAACGCGCTATACGGTGCCCCCGACCGGGCCGAAATCGTAAATCGCGAGCCGCCCAGCCTATCCGGAGTCCAAGATGTCCCGCCCCGTGCCGAATCCCGGCATTCTCGATATTGCGCCCTACACGCCCGGCAAGAGCCCGGTGCCGGAGCCGGGCCGCAAGGTGTTCAAGCTCTCCGCCAACGAGACGCCGTTCGGGCCCTCGCCCAAGGCGATCGAAGCCTTCAAGCGCGTGGCGGATCATCTGGAAGACTATCCGGAAGGCACCTCGCGCGTGCTGCGCGAGGCGATCGGCCGCTCGTTCGGGCTCGATCCCAACCGCATCATCTGCGGCGCCGGGTCGGACGAGATTCTCAATCTGCTCGCGCACACCTATCTCAGCCAGGGCGACGAGGCGATCTCCACCACGCACGGCTTCTTGGTCTACCCGATCGCGACCATGGCGGTCGGCGCCAGGAACGTCATCGCCAAGGAGACCAACCTCACCGCCGACGTCGACGCCATCCTGAAGGCGGTGACGCCGAAGACGAAGCTGGTTTGGCTCGCCAACCCCAACAACCCGACCGGCACCTATCTGCCATTCGACGAGGTCAAGCGGCTGCGCGCCGGCCTGCCCTCGCACGTGCTGCTGGTGCTGGACGCCGCCTATTGCGATTACGTCTCGCGCAACGACTATGAGATGGGGATCGAGCTCGTCGCCACCACCGAGAACACGGTGGTGACGCACACCTTCTCCAAGATCCATGGCCTGGCTGCACTGCGCATCGGCTGGATGTTCGGGCCCGAGCACATCATCGACGCGGTCAACCGCATCCGCGGTCCCTTCAACGTGTCGACGCCGGCGATGTATGCCGCGGTCGCCGCGATCGAGGACACCGCGCATCAGGCGATGTCGAAGCAGTTCACCGAGACCTGGCGCAACTGGCTCACCGAGGAGATCGGCAAGCTCGGGCTGAAGGTGACGCCGAGCGTCGCCAATTTCGTGCTGATCCATTTCCCGACGGACAAGGGCAAGACCGCTGACGACGCCGACGCCTTCCTGACCAAGCGTGGACTCGTGCTGCGCGGCCTGAAAAACTACGGCCTGCCGCATGCGCTGCGCATGACGATCGGCACCGAGGAGGCCAACCGCCTCGTGGTCGACGGCTTGCGCGACTTCATGGGCGGCAAATGAGCGCGCAGGCGCACTTCCAGCGCGTTGCGCTGATCGGCTTCGGCCTGATCGGCGGCTCGATCGCGCGCGCTGCGAAGCTCCAGGGGCTGGCCGGTGAAATCGTCACCACCGCACGCTCCGAGAAGACGCGCGCACGCGTCGCCGAGCTCGGCATCGTGGATCAGGTCGTGGCAACCAATGCGGAGGCCGTGAAGGATGCCGATCTCGTCATCCTCTGCATTCCCGTCGGCGCCTGCGGGCTCGTGGCGCAGGAGATCGCGCCGCATCTCAAGCCGGGTGCGATCATCTCCGACGTCGGCTCGGTCAAGGGCGCGGTGGTCAGGGACATGGCCCCGCACCTGCCGAGCGGCGTTCATTTCGTGCCGGCGCATCCGGTGGCGGGGACCGAGCATTCCGGCCCGGATTCCGGCTTTGCCGAGCTCTTCATCAACCGCTGGTGCATCCTGACCCCGCCCGACGGCACCGACGCGGCGGCGACCGAGCACCTGCGCGCGTTCTGGGCCGCCATGGGCGCCAAGGTCGAGGTGATGACGCCCGATCATCATGATCTCGTGCTCGCCATCACCAGCCACCTGCCGCATCTGATCGCCTACACCATCGTCGGCACCGCCGACGAGCTGGCGCAGGTGACGGAATCCGAGGTGATCAAATTCTCCGCCGGCGGCTTTCGCGATTTCACCCGCATCGCGGCCTCCGATCCGACGATGTGGCGCGACGTCTTCCTCGCCAACAAGGAGGCCGTGCTGGAAATGCTCGGCACCTTCACCGAGGATCTCGCCAAGCTCACCCGCGCGATCCGTCGCGGCGACGGCGAAGCGCTGTTCGACCACTTCACCCGCACCCGCGCCATCCGCCGCGGCATCGTCGAGATCGGCCAGGATTCCGCCGCGCCCGATTTCGGCCGGCCGCATGCGGCGCTGAAGAAGCCGTAGCTCCTGTCATTCCGGGGCGCCCGAAGGGCGAGCCCGGAATCCATTGCATCGCCCCGGAATGACGAGAGAGGCTTCAATACAGCGGCGGGATCTGACCGACCTTGACCGGGCCGAGCAGCACGGCGCCGTCGACGAATTTCAGCGGGAAGCTCCGCGCCTTCTTGCCTTCCAGCGTGCTCTCGGTGCCGATCGAATTGATGCCGGCGGCAACGCCGGCATTGGCGTTCTGCTTGATCACCTTGCCGAGGCCGGGCACGGCGCGGTCGAGTGCGCCGAACAGATTGTTGAGGTCCTGCGACTTCACGCCGGGCGCGAGGCGGTCGAGCGTTGCCTGCGGCACGCCCTCCTCCAACATCTTCTCGATGCCGAGCGCCGGGATCACGCGCTCGAGGCCGGTCACCGTCATCTGCAATTCGCCGTCGAGCCGGCCGTTGGGCGACAGACCGAGCGTGCCGGCCGCGACCGCGATCATCTCGCCCTGCTGGATGCGCGACTGCACGATCTCGATATGACCGCCGGCGGCCTGGATCTCGCGGAAGCGCTGCGGCCACGGTTTGGGCGTGAGGTCGGAGAGGCCCGTGATCTTGGCGCGGGCGTCCGCCTCGAACGGTTCGGCGAGCAGCGGATGCACGCCCTGGATGCTGCCCTGCGCGACATGGAGCACGGTCTCGATCACGGGATGGTCCGATGGTGATCCGTCGGCGAGACGGCCATGCAGCTCGACCTGCTTGGCGCGCGCAAGCGGCACCTGCACGCTGCCATCGAGACGGTTGAGGCTGGGCTCGTCGAACACGATGGAAGCGCGATCCGGCACCGCCGGCAGGCCCGCCACGCTGACGCGGCCCTTGCTCCAATTCACCGTGAAGGTGTTTTGCGTGACGCCGTCGATCAGCGTCGCGGGCGCGGAGAATTCGGCGATGATGCGCTTGGGGTCGTAGACCTGGGCCACGACCAGGATGTTGTCGAGCTTGGCCGTGAACGGCGTCTTGCTCGCATTCTGCGAAACCAAGGCGACGCTGGCACCGGTGCACTGGACCTCGAAGCGGAACGGGAAGCCGGCGATCGAGCGCTTGGCACAATCGTAGATGCGGCCGGCCTTGGCCTCCTGCGCTCGCCAGGCGTCGGCGGCGATTTCGGCCTGCGATGCTGCATAGAACCAGAAGCAGCTCCAGCCGACGGCAAGGACCAGGACGAGAACGGGGGCGATGAAAAGGCCCCAGCGGGAGCGGCGGCCTGTGGCAACGGGCATATTGGACATGCGGCGACCCTTTGACGCCAGATTCAGGCAAATGTAAGCGGGGCCGGCCTGCGACGAAAGGCGCAGAAATCGCTTCGCTTGGGCGCAGGGTTCTGGTAGCCGTGCCCGAAATGTCGGAAATCACACTTCCCTCCGTCACCACAGCCACGGGCGACCTCTGGGTGTTCGGCTACGGCTCGCTGATGTGGCGGCCGGGCTTCGACTTCGAGGAGCGCGTCCCGGCGCGGCTGGTCGGCGAGCACCGCGCGCTCTGCGTCTATTCCTTCGTGCATCGCGGCACGCCGGAGAAGCCGGGCCTGGTGCTCGGGCTCGACCGGGGCGGCGCCTGCCGCGGCATCGCCTTCCGCGTCGCCGAGAAGAACCGTGCCGAGGTGATCGCATATTTGCGCGCACGCGAGCAGGTCACCTCGGTCTATCGCGAGGTGATGCGCTCGGTGTGGCTGGAGAACGATGCGCGCCAGCGCGTCTCGGCGCTCGCCTACGTCGTCGACCGCGGCCATGTGCAATATGCCGGCCGCCTCTCGCTCGCCGAGCAGCACCGCCACGTCGTCCAAGGCCACGGCCAGTCCGGCGCCAACCGCGACTACGTCACCGCGACGGTGAAGGCGATCGAGGCCGAAGGTTTTCGCGACACGCAGCTGCATCAGCTTGCATCGATGCTGCATGGTGATGCGCATTCGCTGCACGCGGCGGCTCCGAACGAAGATCGCGAAAGCCGCTAGCCCGTCGGCGCGTAGCTCGGCGCCGAGCCGATCAACTGCTCCTGCTCCTTCCGCCCCGCTTCGACGAGACGACCGGTCGCGTCCTCGATCGCCGCTTGCACGCGCGCGAGAAACTCGTCCTTCGTCAGGCCCGGCGGCAACGGCTCGAGAAACTCCACCACCAACGTGCCGGGATAGCGCATGAAGGTGCGGCGCGGCCAGAACAGGCCGGAATTGAGCGCGATCGGCAGGCACGGCACGCCACAGGAGGAATAGATCTGCGCAAAGCCGGTCTTGTAGTCGGGCGGCGCGCCCGGCGCGCGGCGCGTGCCTTCCGGAAAGATCACGAGCTGCTTTCCGCTGCGCACCGCCTCGCGCGCGCGGCGCGTCATGTCCAGAAGCGCCTTCACGCCGGCGTTGCGGTCGATCCCGATCATCCCGGTCTTGACCAGGAACTGGCCGAACACCGGGATCTGCATCAGCTGGCGCTTGAGGATGAAGATCGGCCGGTTGAAGAAACCCGGCAGCACGAAGGTCTCCCAGAACGACTGATGCTTGGCCACGATCAGCAGCGGTCCTGTCGGGATCTTCTCGACCCCGCGGAATTCCACCTTGATGTTGCAGACCACCCGCATCAGGACCAGCGTCGCCTTGGCCCACCATTGCGCCACCGTGAGCATGGCGCGCGGCGGCAATGCAAAGGTCGGCAGCGCAACGATCGCGAGAAGGACCAGCACGGCATAGAACAGCACGTTGAACACGAGCGAGCGCAGGAAAATCAGAAACATCGATGGTCCGATCAATTGGCCTGTGCGGTGGCGGGCCGCTTCGGTTGCTGACCTGCAGGCTGCTCCGACATCTCGGGCCAAAGGTCAATCCCGAAATCCTCCAGCCGCACCCTGAGCTCGGCCGCAACGTACTTGACGTATTCGGACAAGAGCAGCCGCAGCGTCGAGCCCGAAGTCCACCACGGCTCCTCGCGCCATTTTTCGCCGACCACCGCGAACGGGATCAGCGTCGTCCGTGGCATCGCATGCGAGAATTCCACCAGCGCGCGCGGCATGTGATAGTTCGAGGTGACCACGATCAGGGATGTAAATCGGCGCCCCTCGGCCCAGCGCCGCGCCTCCGCCGCGTTGCCACGGGTCGACAGCGCGGTGCGGTCGAGATCGACGCAGCAGGTCATGAAGGACTGGTTCTCCGGCAAGGTCCGGGAGATGTCGCTCGCCGTCGAGGTCGGATGCACGCCGGAGATCAGGAGCCGCCTGCCGTAGCCGGCAGCCAGCAGCTCCATGGCGTCCGATACCCGCGAGGAGCCGCCGGTCAGCACCACGATGCCGTCCGCCTTGCGGTCCGGCACCGCCTCGGCGCCGCGCAATTGCGACAGGAATGCAACGAACCCCGCCGCCGCGCCGACGAAGGCGAGCGCGATCGTCGACACGATTGTCGCGCGCAGCCAGCCGCGCGGCAGTTTCGGCGATCGATCGTCGGTCGGCGAGGTCATGCGATGTCGGTGATCCCTTCCCGATGTGATTTTATGACGTTTTGAGGCGAAGTGGAGTCCGGTTATCAAGCCTAGTCGACGTCATTCAACGTCGCGAACAGCGTCTGGCGCGAGGCGACCGCGGTGATGCCGCCGATCAGCACGGCCTGGACCGCGAGCACGATGTAGCCGGACGGGCGCAGCGAGAAGGTGCCGAGCAGCGCGGCGAACTGGTCGCCGACCGGCGTCCCGGAAAACCAGCCTGCGATGGACTCGGAGAAGCCGAACATCAGCATGGCGGCACCGCCGCCGATCACGCCGCCCTCCAGACCCAGCCTGAGGAAATGACGTAGGAAGTGGTTGGCGATGTAGCGGTCGCCGGCGCCGACGAAATGCAGGACCTCGACGATCGGACGGTTCGCCGCCATGGCGCCGCGCGTCGCGAACGACACCGAGATGATGGTTGCGACGATGACGAGCGCGAGGATGCCGAGGCCGGCCAGCACGGTGGCGTTCGTCATCAGGCGCATGCGCTCGATCCAGGCGCGGTGATCGTCGACGCTGGCGCCCGGCGCGACCTGCGTGACGCGCGCGCGCAAGGCGCCGAGATCGAGCGGCGTGCCCGGCTGCACGCGCGCGATGATCACGCGCGGTACCGGCAGATCGTCCATCGACAGGCCGGTGCCGAGCCAGGGCTCGAGCAGCTTGCCGCTCTCCTCCCTGGTGAACGGCTTGACCTCGACGATGCCGGCCTGCGCGCGCATCGCCTCCGCCACGGCTGCGGTGTCGCGCTCGAGGTCGCGGCCGGCCTGCGGACGAATCTGGATCGTGATTTCGCTTGCGACATCCGACTGCCATTCGGCGGCGGAGGCGCTCACCAGCAGCACCGTGCCCGTGGCCATCGAGGCGAGGAACGTCATGATGGCGACCACCGCAACCAGCGCTCTGCCGTGGATCGAGGCGCGCGGCACGATCGGCGACATGTTGCGCGCCTTGGCCGGAAGCTGCGGACGCTCCTGTCCGAGATCGACCAGCACGCCGCGCTCGTCCAGCCTACTCATAGACGTGCAGCCGTCCCTGGTGCAGCACCAGCCGCCGTGCTTCGTACTGGTCCATCAGGCCGATGTCGTGGGTGGCGATGATGACGGCGGTGCCTGATTTGTTGAGCTCGATGAAGAGTCGCAGCAGGCGTCGGCCGAGCGTCGGATCGACGCTGCCGGTCGGCTCGTCCGCGAGCAGCAGCTGCGGCCGCGAAATCACGGCGCGCGCGATCGCCGCGCGCTGCTTCTCGCCGCCCGACAGGATCGGCGGCAGCGCGTCCATGCGATCGCCGAGGCCGACCCAGCGCAACAGGTCGATCACCTCCTTGCGGTAGCTCGACTCGCTGCGGCCCATGACGCGGAACGGCAGCGCGACGTTCTCATAGGTCGTCATGTGATCGAGCAGGCGGAAATCCTGGAGCACGATGCCGATGCGCTTGCGCAAATCCGCGATCTCGTCCTTGCCGAGCTGCGAGATGTCGTGGCCGAACAGGTTGACCAGACCGCGCGTCGGCCGATGCGACAGGAACAACAGGCGCAGCAGCGACGTCTTGCCGGCGCCGGACGGTCCGGTGAGAAATTGGAAGGAATGCGCGGGAATCTGGAAGCTGAGGTCGCGCAGGATCTCCGGCCCCAGACCGTAACGCAATCCGACATTTTCGAACCGAACCAAGCTCAGCTCCGTTCGAGAGGGGGCGCGGGTCGCATTGCGACGCTCCGCCATACGCGATCAACGGGTTTTGCCGCCGTTATGGTTTCCGGTTCGTTAACGGTCGCCCTATAGCATAAAGGGCGCCCGGTTCTCCGCGACCATGGCATCGTCAAGACCTTCGTTCATGCATCAAGGCTCGTCCATGCATATCGTCTGCCCCCATTGTATGACATCCTACGCCATCAAGCTCGCGAGCCTTGGGGCGAACGGGCGGGCGGTCCGCTGCTCCCGTTGCAAGGAGACCTGGATCGCCCATGCCGAGGACGCCATCGAGGAGGCATCCGTTCCGGCCATGGCCGCGGCGAGCCGAGCTGACGACCAGTCCGACCTCGCCGAACAATGGAACTCCTATGCCAAGGACGACGGCGCCACTGATGCACCCGTCGTCGATAGCCCCTCGATCGCCAGCGACTGGCCGGACGAGCACGCCCGCGAAACCGAGGACGAGTGGTCAGCAGCGGCCCGGCAAGCCGAAGAGGAGGTCGCCGGCGCGCAGCACCAGTCCTGGTTCCGCGGCCTGTTCCCCCGCCGCGGCGCGCGGGTGAGCCGTCCGGTCGCCCCCGCGGCTCCGCGCAAATCCTATCTTGGCCCGCCCACCGCCTGTGCCGCGATGGGCGCGCTAGTGCTGGCACTGGTGATCTGGCGGGGCGACGTGGTGCGGCTGCTGCCGCAGACGGCGGCGTTCTACCAGATGGTCGGGCTCGAGGTGAACCTGCGGGGCCTCGCCTTCAAGGACGTCAAGCTCTCCAGCGAGACCGTGGACGGTAAGCAGGTGCTGGTGATCGAGGGCGTGATCGTCGGCGAGGGCAAGAAGCCACTCGACATTCCGCGGTTGCGCTTTGCCGTGCGCGACGCCCAAGGCGCGGAGATCTATGCCTGGAACGCAGTGCTGGAGCAGACCGTGCTGCGGCCCGGCGAGCGCGCCTTCTTCCGCTCGCGCCTGGCCTCGCCGCCGCCGGAGGGCCGCAACATCGACGTTCGTTTCTTCAACCGGCGCGACATTGCCGGCGGCAGCGTATAATCGCCCCCGCAAGGGCGTTTGTCCCAAGGTTGGTCTCATGCCGAAAATCCTGATCGCCGACGACGAGGATTCGATGCGCACGCTGGTGGCGCGCGCCATCGCCATGGACGGCCATGAGACCGTCACCGCCCAAGACGGCGCCGAGGCACTGGAGATCCTGACCCGCGAGGATGGCGCCTTCGACCTGTTGCTCACCGACATCCAGATGCCGGTGATGGACGGCATCGCGCTGGCGCTTTCCGCCGCGCGCGATTTCCCTGACCTGACCATTTTGCTGATGACCGGCTTTGCCGACCAGCGCGAGCGGGCCTCGAACCTGAACGCGCTGGTGCATGACGTCGTGACCAAGCCGTTCTCGGTCGCGGATATCCGTACGGCGGTTGCCGATGCGCTGGCCGCGAAGAAGGGTTAGCGTCCCAACGACAGCCGCTTCGCCGTTGAAGGACTGGCGCGCAAAGCCTCCATCGTCATTGCGAGGAGCCCTTGCGACGAAGCAATCCAGAATGCCTCGGCGGAAAAACTCTGGATTGCTTCGCTTCGCTCGCAATGACGAGGACGTAGCGGGCTATCCTCTCAAAACTCCTTCAGCAGCCGCTCGAGATAGTCGAGCTCGATCTGCGGCCGCGAGGGATCGCCGAGACGACGGCGGAGCTCTTCGAGAATGCGGCGGACACGCTGGGTGTCGATCTCGCCGGGAATCTTGACCGTATAATCGTCGCCATATTCGCGCCCATGAAGCGGCCGGCCGAGCGGATCGGTCTGGTTGCCGCCGCTCTGCTGACGGCCGGCGCGCTGGCCGGGGCCGTCGCCCTGGCCGTCGCCATCGCCCTGCTGCATCGCCTCGGCCATCTTCTGCGCACCCTTGCGCATCGCGTCGAGTGCCTTGCCCTGCGAGTCCACGGCGCCGTCGGCATTGCCCTCACCGAGCTTTGATCCGGCATCGCCCATGGCACCGTCGGCTGCGTCCAGACTGCCGTCGTCATCACCCTGGTCGCCGTCCTGATCGCCGTTCTGGCCGGGCTGGCCCTGATCGCCTTGCTGACCCTTCTGGCCCTTCTGTGCCTGCTGGCCTTTCTGCCCCTTCTGGGTGAGGCCGCGCTTGGCAAGCTCGTCCTGCAGCTTCTTCAGCCGGTCGCGCAGCCCCTGCTGGTCCTGCTGCAGCTCCGACATGGACTGGTCGCCCTGCTGCTGCTTGCCGCGCGAGCGGTCGCGCCGGGAATCCTGGCCCTGCTTGAACGTCTTGTCGCGCAATTGCTGCTGCTTGCGGATCATGTCCCCGAGCTCATTGAGCGCCTGCTCCATGTCGCTCTCGCCGGACTGGCCCGGTTGCGCCATCTGAAGGCCTTCCAGCATCTGCTGGAGCTGGTCGAGCAACTGCTTGGCGGCATCCTTGTCGCCGGAGCGCGACAGGCGCTCCATCCGGTCGATCATGTTCTGCAGATCCTGCTGACGCAGGACCTTGGTGTTCGGATCGAGCGGCCGCGCCAGCTGCTGCGGGTCATTGTTGTTACGGAACTGCTCGGCGAGCTGACGCATGAAATCGTTCAGTGCCTGACGCAGATCCTGCGTGAGCTTCTTGATCTCCTCGTCGCTCGCGCCACGCTCCAGCGCCTGCTTCAGCGCGTCCTGGGCCGCGCGCAACGCCTTCTCGACGTCGGAGATCTTGCCGTCCTCGATCGTCACCGCAAGCGCCCACAGGCTCGCCACGACCTCGCGCAGGGCATCATCGGTACGCGCGGCCTCGAGCTGTCGGGCCACGCTGTGCAGGCCGAGATATTGTCCGGGCTCCGGCGTGAACATCTCAGGGGCGATCATCAGCCCGTCGAGCGCGGCATATACGTCCGAATTCTTGTTGGCATCGAGCGCGAGGATGCGGCGCTGCTCGATCAATGCACGGGCCAGCGGCTTGGTGAAGAGCCGTTCGGGCAGGCGCATGTTGAACGGCTCGCTTGCGGCCTCGTTGCCGGCCTCGTCCTTGGCCGTGAGAGTGAGCGTAACCTCGGCGCCGGCATAGGGATCCTCGCTGAGATCCTTCACGGATTGCCCGACGCCGTTGCGGGTGCGCGCATTCGGCAGCGCGAGCGGGAATTGCGGCGGCTGGAACAGCGGCCGGGGCGCCGTCCTGCTGTCGCCGTCGCCGGCAGCGGCCTTCGCAGCATCCTTGGTACCGTCTTTGCCGCCATCTCGGGCGTCGGTCGACCGCGTGGCGAATTTCGCCTCGGCGCCGGTGACGCCGTAATCGTCCTCGATCTTGTAGGAGAGCTGGAGCGCGCCGCGCGCCTGGCGCTCGGGGTCCTTGGCGAGCGCGATCGTCGGCGGACGGTCCGGCGTGGCGGCGAAGGCCCATTGCGGCTGGCCGGAGGGTGCCCGGACATGGGCGGTGCCGTCGCCGGTAATCGCGAAATGCTTTTCGTTGGTCCCCTTCGGGCTGGCTTCGGTCGGGGCGACCTCCTTGAGGCCGCCGGAGACGACGACATCCAGGTTGCCGCCGGAGGAGCGCACGATCAGGGTCGAGCCGGCGGGAACGGCGAGCGGGCCGCCGGCGGGCAATGCCGCAGCTTCCTTGTTGGCGGCCGACAGGATGACCGGGGGCTTGCCGGTGTAGAGCGGCGGCGTGACCCAGGCATCGACGCGAACATTGGCCGGCGCCAGCACCCCGTTCCAGTCGAAGGCGGCGCCAAGGCGCATCGTACGCTCGTCACCCGCGGCGAAGAAGGTCGCAACCAGCATCACCATGACGAGGGCACGCAGCGCCCAGGGGTCGTGAAGCGCGAGTCGCGGGTGCGGCACACCGGCGCGGATGCGCTTGATGGAGGCGAGCGTCCGCTCGCGCTGCGCCTGCCACAGCGCCAGCGCGACCGGGTCCTGCGAGGTCAGCGTGTCCGTGAGCGCGGTAGCCGGGCGGTGACGGATGCCGGAGCCACGGTCGAGCCGGGCGAGCGCTTCCTCGCGGCTCGGCCAACGGAAGCGAATCAGCGGGAACAGGGCGGCCGCCGCGATCGCGGCAAAGAGGGCGAGGCCGACGGCCCTGGCCATGAACGGCAGCGCCAGCCAGAGGCCGGCCCAGGACACCACCAGGAACAGGCCGACGACGGTCAGAAGGCGCGCCGCATTGGGCCAGGCACGCTCCCATGCGATGGCATAAGTTGCCCGATCAAGGGCCTGCGCCAGCTTCAGCCGCGACAGCGCATCACTGCCGCGGGTCGGGTCTGACGGCTCGGGGGTGAGGCCGTTCAATCAACTCTCCAGGTTGCCCGGTAGAGAAGAGCCTATCACAACGGCAGCACTGAGGCATCCGTTCCTGTACGGGAGCGCCTCCTTTTCCCGCATAACACGAGGACGTGACTGGCCGGGTGCAACCCCGTAATTTCCGCGCGCACAATCTCGAGGGAAATGAAGGAAACGCCATGGACAAGAAGATGCACGACAAGGGCCTGGAAGTCCGCAAAGCGGTGCTGGGCGAGGCCTATGTCAACAATGCCCTGAAGAACGTCGACGATTTCAACCGCCCGTTCCAGGAGATGCTCAACGAATATTGCTGGGGCACGGTGTGGGGCCGCGAGGAGCTGCCGCGCAAGACCCGCAGCATGCTGAACATCGCCATGATCGCGATCCTCAACCGCCAGCACGAGTTTCGCGCACATCTCAAGGGCGCGCTGACCAATGGCGTCACCCGCGAGGAGATCCGCGAGATCCTGATGCAGGTCGCGATCTATGGCGGCATGCCCGCCGCGGTCGACAGCTTCCGCATTGCGCGCGAGGTGTTCGCGGAGATCGACGGGAAGGCGTGAGACAGGCTAACCGCTCTGAATCGTATTGCTCCGTCATTGCGAGCGAAGCGAGGCAATCCAGACATCCTCCGCGGAAACATTCCTGGATTGCTTCGTCGCTTCGCTCCTCGCAATGACGACGGGAGGAAAGAACACCATGGACATCGGATTCATCGGGCTCGGAAACATGGGTTTCCCGATGGCGCGGCGGTTGATCGAGGCGGGACACAAGCTCGTCGTGTTCGACACGCGCAAGGAGGTCATGGACAAGCTGGTCGCGCGCGGTGCCAGTGCCGCGTCGTCGCCGAAGGACGTCGCCGATCAGGTCGAGACCGTGATGGCGAGCCTGCCCTCGCTGCAGGCTTCCCTGGACGTTGCCACCGGCGCTGGCGGCGTGATCGAAGGCAAGCGCGCCAAGCGTTTCGTCGATCTCTCAACCGTCGGCTCGGCGATGGCCGCGAAGATTCACGGCCTGCTCGCCAAGCGCGGCATCGTGCAGATCGACTGTCCCGTCTCCGGCGGCGTCGGCGGCGCCGAGAAGGGCACGCTGGCGGTGATGGTGTCGGGCCCGAAAACCGAGTTCGAGCAGCTCGAGCCCGCGCTCGAGGTGATCGGAAAAGTGTTCTTCATCGGCGAGAAGCCGGGCGCGGCGCAGACCATGAAGCTCGCCAACAATTTCCTGTCGGCCACCGCGATCGTGGCGACGTCGGAAGCCGTGGTGATGGGCGTGAAAGCCGGGCTCGATCCCGCCGTGATGATCGACGTCATCAATGCCGGCTCGGGCATGAACACCGCCAGCCGCGACAAGTTTCCGCGCGCGGTGCTGCCGCGCACGTTCGACTTCGGCTTCGCCACGGGGCTGATGGTGAAGGACGTGCGGCTGGCGCTGGAGGAGATGAAGCAGCTCGGCCTGTCGATGGAGGTTGCCGACGCCGTGGGGCGGCTGTGGGAGACCGTGATCAGCGCGGAAGGCGCCGAGTCCGATTTCACCGCGGCGATCAAGCCGATCGAGAAGAAGGCGGGCGTCGTGGTGGGCGGAGCGAAGGGCGGATTGGCGGGAAAGTAGCCGTCCCACACTCTCCCCGTCGTCCCGGGGCGCGCGAAGCGCGAGCCCGGCACCCATCACCACAGGCGGATGTGATTACGAGGACTCGGAGTTACAGCTTCGCCAAGCAACCACTCCCCGTGGTTATGGGTCCCCGCCTTCGCGGGGACGACACCGAGGTTGAGTGGACGTCGTCACCTCAAAGCCACGGCGCCGGCGTATCCATCGCGATCAGCTGCTCGACCTCGATGCGCGGGCGCACCACGGCGTATTGGTCGCCCTTCACCAGCACCTCGGGCACCAAGGGCCGGGTGTTGTAGGTGCCGGCCTGCACCGCGCCATAGGCGCCCGCGGTCATGATGGCGAGGAGATCGCCGGGCACGGGCGTCGGCAGCGTGCGGTCGAGCGCGAGATAGTCGCCGGTCTCGCAGACCGGGCCGACGACATCGGCCTTGATGGTGGCGGCGCCCTTGGCGGGCTGCTTCACCGGCAGGATGTCGTGATGCGCCTCGTACAGCGTCGGGCGAATGAGGTCGTTCATCGCCGCATCGATGATGACGAAGTTCTTGCCGTCGCCGTGCTTCACATAGATCACCTTCGTCACCAGGATGCCGGCATTGCCGACGATCATGCGGCCCGGCTCGAACATCAGCGTGCAGCCGAGATTGTGGCTGACGCGCTTGACCATGGCGGCATAGGCGGCCGGCGCCGGGGGCGCCTCGCGGTCCATGTAATAGGGAATGCCGAGACCACCGCCGAAATCGACGTGGCTGATGTCGTGGCCGTCCGTCCGCAGCGTCTGCACGAATTCGGAGAGGATGCGGAACGCGGTCTCCATGCCGGAGAGATCGGTGATCTGGCTGCCGATATGCACGTCGGTGCCGGTCACCTTGATCCCGGGCAGCTTCGCCGCGCGCGCGTAGACCTCGCGGGCATGGACGATCGGAATGCCGAACTTGTTCTCGGACTTGCCGGTGGAAATTTTTGCGTGCGTGCCGGCATCGACGTCGGGATTGACGCGGAGCGAGATCCGCGCGGTTTTGCCCATCTCGACCGCGAGGCGCGACAGCAGCTCGAGCTCCGGCTCGGATTCGACGTTGAGGCAGAGGATGTCGGCGGCGAGCGCCGCGCGCAGCTCCGCTTCCGTCTTACCGACGCCGGAGAAAACGATCTTGCTGGCGGGAATGCCTGCGGCCAAAGCGCGCTTGAGCTCGCCGCCCGAGACCACGTCGGCGCCGGCGCCGAGCTTGGCCAGCGTCCGCAACACCGACTGGTTGGAGTTCGCCTTCATGGCGTAGCAGACCAGCACCTTCTCGCCGGCAAAGGCCTCGGTGAAGACGCGGTAGTGCCGCTCCAGCGTTGCGGTCGAATAGCAATAGAACGGCGTGCCGACGGTGGCTGCCAGCTCGGACAGGTTCACCGCCTCGGCGTACAGCACGCCGTTGCGATAGTCGAAATGGTTCATGGCTTAGGCTCGGTTGTCCCGGCTTATTTCCTGCCGGGAGGTTCGTCCAGGAGCGGGTCGAGAATAAACGGTTTCTTCCGGCCCTTGGGCGCTGCGGGCGCGGCATCCGCGCCGGCAGTCGGGTCGAACAGGCTCGGCGTCTTCTGGGCTGCGGTCTCGGTATCGACGGGCGCGGCGCCGGCGGCCGCAGGCGCGTTGGAGGCGGTCGGCGGCAGATCCAGCGGGCCCTTGCGGCCGCAACCGGCAAGCGCGAGCGCCGTCAGGCTCAAGACAATGATGGCCCACCCCGAGCCGGCCGGGCGAAACTTTGACGTCACGACGAATTCCCCACTACGCGCGGCGCACCATACAGAGATTGGCGCGTTCTGGCGAGAGCCGGATGACCATGAAACATAAGCGAAATTTTGCCTTCAGCCCAATTTTTGCTCTTTTTCCAGCCGCTTCGCCCAGGCCTTGGCCTGGGACGTCACGTTCTTCGGCGCGGTGCCGCCGAAGCTGGTCCGGCTCTTCACCGACGATTCGACCGAGAGCACGCCGAGCACGTCCTTCGTGATCTTGGGCTCGATCGCCTGCATCTCCTTGAGCGGCAGCTCGTGCAGCGCGACGCCCCCCTCCGCGGCCTTGGCGACGATGCGGCCGGTGACGTGGTGGGCCTCGCGGAACGGCATCTTCAGCGTCCGCACCAGCCAGTCGGCGAGGTCGGTCGCCGTGGAGTAACCCTCGCCCGCGGCCGCCTTCATCTTGGCTTCGTCGGGAACGAGATCGCGGACCATGCCGGTCATGGCGCGGATTGCCAGCGACAGCGCGGCAAAGCCCTCCATGGCGCCCTGCTTGTCCTCCTGCATGTCCTTTTGATAGGCGAGCGGCAGGCCCTTCATGACGATCAGGAGGCCGTTGAGCGCGCCGATGACGCGGCCGGTCTTGGCGCGCACCAGCTCGGCGGCGTCAGGATTGCGCTTTTGCGGCATGATCGAGGAGCCGGTGGTGAACTTGTCGCTGAGCCGGATCATGCCGACCAGCGGCGAGGTCCAGATCACGATCTCCTCGGCAAAGCGCGACATGTGCACGGCGCAGATCGAGGCGGCCGACAACGTCTCCAGCACGAAGTCGCGGTCGGAGACGGCGTCGAGCGAGTTCGCCATGGGGCGGTCGAAGGCAAGCGCCTTCGCGGTGGCGTGGCGGTCGATCGGGAACGAGGTGCCTGCGAGTGCAGCCGCGCCCAGCGGCGATTCGTTCAGCCGCTTGCGGGCGTCCTGGAAGCGGCCGCGATCGCGCGCGGCCATCTCGACATAGGCCAGCAGGTGATGGCCGAAAGTGACGGGCTGCGCCGTCTGCAGATGCGTAAAGCCGGGCATCACGGTTGCGGCCTGCTCCAGCGCACGCTCCACCAGCGCCTGCTGGAACGCCGCGAGCGCGGCATCGGTCTCGTCGATGACGTCGCGGACGTACAGGCGGAAATCAGTCGCGACCTGGTCGTTGCGCGAGCGCGCGGTGTGCAGCCGTCCGGCGGCGGGGCCGATCAGCTCGGACAGGCGGCTCTCGACATTCATATGGATGTCCTCGAGCGCGCGCTTGAATTCGAAGCCGCCGTTGCCGATCTCTGACAGGATTGTGTCTAGACCCTTGCCGATATTTTTCGCATCAGAAGCCGTGATGATGCCTTGATTGGCCAACATCGCGGCGTGGGCCTTGGACGCGGCAATGTCCTGGGCGTAGAGGTAACGATCGACGTCGATGGAGACGTTGATCTCTTCCATGATCTCGTCGGGACGTTCCGAGAACCGGCCGCCCCACATCTTGTTGCTCATGATCCCCTGCTCACGCCTGATTTGCCGCACGTTTGCCGGCCACGGCCAGCCGTATTAAGAGGCCCCTGATAGCCATATCTGCGACCGGATGACAAACGATATGCTCGACCAGAAGCCCTCCGCCACGCGCCGCATCCCCATCGTCATCGCCACCGTGGCGATCAGCGGGCTGGCCGGCTTCGCCGCGCTGTACGGGTTCGGCCTGAGCCGGGCGCCTTCAGGCGATCCGACCTGCAAGGCGGCGGTGGCGACGGCGCAGAAGATCGCCCCGCTCGCCCATGGCGAGGTCGCGGCGCTGACCATGGCAAGCGCCCCGCTGAAACTGCCCGACCTCGCCTTCGAGGATTCCGACGGCAAGCCGAAGAAGCTGTCCGACTTCCGCGGCAAGACCCTGCTGGTGAACCTCTGGGCGACCTGGTGCGTGCCTTGTCGAAAGGAGATGCCGGCGCTGGACGAGCTCCAGGGCAAGCTGTCGGGCCCGAATTTCGAGGTGGTGGCGATCAACATCGACACCCGCGACCCGGAGAAGCCGAAATCCTTCCTGAAAGAGGCCAATCTGACCCGGCTCGGCTATTTCAGCGACCAGAAAGCCAAGGTATTTCAGGATCTTAAAGCCGCTGGACGGGCGCTGGGCATGCCCACCTCGGTGCTGGTCGACCCGCAGGGCTGCGAGATCGCGACGATCGCGGGGCCGGCGGAATGGGCGAGTGAGGACGCGCTCAAGCTGATCCGGGCGGCGACCGGCAAGGCCGCCGCGTCGCTTTGAAGCTCAGGCGGTGACGTTGAGATTGCCGCCGACGCCAGCGCCGACATTGGCGAGCGAGGGCTGGCCGGCGCCGAGCAGGGTCAGGACGGTGGATTTCTCCATATCCGCGTTCTGCTTGGTCAGCGTCGCCGCAATATTCGACTGCAGCGCGCCTTGCTGTGCGGCCAGCATGGTGCTGACCATTGCCATCATGTCCATTACGCGAACCCTCGTACCGGCCGTAACCTAGGCGCGAGAGGTTAACGGGAGATGAGCGCAGAGGTGTCCCGGACGCGGCGCGGCATGCAATGACGCGACGCTGAGCCGGGACCCATGCTTCTGCGTGCACGCGGCTTCGGGGCCCCGGCTCTGCAGGTACCGTAGGGTGGGCAAAGGCGCACTTGCGCCGTGCCCACCATCTGTCCGCAATTGGATTTGAAGCCGTGGGCACGCTTCGCTTTGCCCACCCTACGGCGCCGGAAATGGGTCAGCGCGTCGGCACCGGCTTGGCGCCGCGGTAGTCGTAGAAGCCGCGCTGGGTCTTGCGGCCGAGCCAGCCGGCCTCGACGTATTTCACCAGCAGCGGGCACGGGCGGTACTTGGAGTCGGCCAACCCCTCGTGCAGCACCTGCATGATGGAGAGGCAGGTGTCGAGGCCGATGAAATCGGCAAGCTCCAGCGGACCCATGGGATGGTGGGCGCCGAGCTTCATCGCGGCGTCGATCGCCTCGACGTTGCCGACGCCTTCATACAGCGTGTAGATCGCCTCGTTGATCATCGGCAGCAGGATGCGGTTGACGATGAAGGCCGGGAAATCCTCGGAGACCGCGACCTGCTTGCCGAGCTTGCCGACGAATTCCTTGGCGGCCTCGAAGGTGGAATCGTCGGTGGCGATACCGCGGATGAGCTCGACCAGTTCCATCAACGGCACCGGATTCATGAAGTGAATGCCGATGAAGCGTTCCGGGCGGTCGGTGGCGGCGGCGAGGCGCGTGATCGAGATCGAGGACGTATCGGAAGCGACGATCGCCTCCGGCTTCAACACGGCGCAGAGCTCATGGAAGATCTTGCGCTTGACCTCTTCCTTCTCGACCGCGGTCTCGATGACGAGATCGCAATCGGCGAGGTCGTCCAGCTTCTCGGCCAGCTTGATACGTGCGACCGCCTTGGCCTTGTCGTCCTCGGTGACGGCCTTCTTGGAGACCTGTCGCGCCAGATTGCCGTTGATGGTGGCCATGCCCGACTTGAGGCGGTCGGCCGAAACGTCGTTGAGCACCACGTCGAAGCCGGCGAGCGCCGCGACATGCGCGATGCCATTGCCCATCTGACCCGCGCCGATCACGCCGACCTTCTTGATCACTGCCGCCATAATGTCATCCACCGGAACGGCGCGCTGATCGCGCCCTGCCTATCCCCTGAGCCGGGAGGTCTGATTGACCAGAAGCCTGATTTAATCAGAACCTTGGCTCGAAACCTAGATTGGATCGCTTCGAAGGCGTGCCCCACGCGAAAGAAAACGCCTCAAAAATGAAACACCGGCCGGAGTTTATACCTCCGGCCGGTGTTTTGTACGGCTTTTACTTGCCGAGCTTGGCGAGTTCGTCCGTCAGCTCAGGAACCGCCTGGTAGAGGTCGGCGACCAGGCCGTAATCGGCGACCTGGAAGATCGGCGCGTCCTCGTCCTTGTTGATCGCGACGATCACCTTGGAGTCCTTCATGCCGGCCAGATGCTGGATGGCACCGGAAATGCCGACCGCGACATAGAGCTCGGGGGCCACGACCTTGCCGGTCTGGCCGACCTGCCAGTCGTTCGGCGCATAGCCGGCGTCGACCGCGGCGCGCGAGGCACCGACACCGGCGCCCAGCTTGTCCGCGAGCGGCTCGATGTATTTGGCAAAATTCTCGCGGCTCTGCATGGCGCGGCCGCCGGAGACGATGATCTTGGCCGAGGTCAGCTCAGGACGATCGCTCTTGGCGACTTCCTCACCGACGAAAGTCGACAGGCCCGGATCGGCCGCCGCCGTCACGGTCTCGACCGGGGCGCTGCCGCCCTCGCCCGCTGCGGCGAAGGTGGAGGTGCGGACCGTGATGACCTTCTTGGCGTCCTTCGACTTCACCGTCTGGATGGCGTTGCCGGCATAGATCGGACGCTCATACGTATCGGGCGCGACCACCTTGATGATCTCCGACACCTGCATGACGTCGAGCAGAGCGGCGATGCGCGGCATCACGTTCTTGAAGCGCGAGGTCGCCGGCGCGACGATCGCGTCATAGCCGGACGCCAGCGACACGACCAGCGCAGCCAGCGGCTCGGCGAGATCGTGCGCGTAGAGGTCGCCATCCGCGAGCAGCACCTTCTTCACGCCGGCGAGCTTGGCGGCGGCGTCCGCCGCGGCCTTGGCGTTCTGGCCGGCGACCAGCACCTCGACATCCGCGCCGAGCGCGGCTGCCGCGGTCAGGGCCTTGTTGGTGGCGTCCTTGAGCGACGCATTGTCGTGTTCGGCAATCAGAAGCGTCGTCATCAGAGCACCCCGGCTTCGTTCTTGAGTTTCGACACCAGCTCGGCGACGTCCTTGACCTTGACGCCGGCCTTGCGGCCCGCGGGCTCAGCCGTCTTCAGAACCTCGAGGCGCGCGGCGATGTCGACGCCGTAATCGGCGACCGTCTTCTCGGCGATCGGCTTCTTCTTCGCCTTCATGATGTTGGGCAGTGAGGCGTAGCGCGGCTCGTTGAGGCGGAGATCGGTGGTGACGATCGCCGGTCCTTTCAGCTTCACGGTCTGGAGGCCGCCATCGACTTCGCGCGTCACCTTGAAGTCGGAGCCTTCGACCTCGAGCTTGGAGGCGAAGGTCGCCTGCGACCAGCCGAGCAGCGCGGCCAACATCTGGCCGGTCTGGTTCGAGTCGTCGTCGATCGCCTGCTTGCCGAGAATGATCAGGCCCGGCTGCTCTTCTTCCGCAACCTTCTTCAGGATCTTGGCGACGGCGAGCGGCTCGACGGTGCCTTCCGCCTTCACCAGGATGCCGCGATCGGCGCCCATGGCCAGACCGGTGCGGATCGTCTCGGATGCCTGCGCCGGTCCGATCGAGACCACCACGACCTCGGTGGCCTTGCCGGCTTCCTTCAGGCGCAGCGCTTCCTCGACCGCGATTTCGTCGAAGGGGTTCATGGACATCTTGACGTTGGCGAGTTCAACGCCCGATCCATCGCCCTTGACGCGGACCTTGACGTTGTAATCGACCACCCGCTTTACCGGCACTAAGACCTTCATCGATCCTCTTTCACTCAATTTGGGAAGGGGGTTATCAACTGGCGCGGAACCTAAAGGCCTGATCTGCCCCGGTCAACGCGCGAACGGGTCTAATTTTGGCCTCCTGAAATGCGGGAGCGCGATGGGTCAGCGGTTCTGGCCGGGAACCCAGAGCACGTCGCCGGAACCATTGCCGTTCACGGCCCGGCTGGCCACGAACAGAAAGTCGGACAGGCGGTTCATATATTGGATGCCAGCCGCGCTGACCGGCTCGCCCGGCTGGGCCGCCAGTTCCACGATCAGGCGTTCCGCCCTGCGGCATATCGTGCGCGCCACATGCAGATGGGCCGCAGCCGGCGTGCCGCCGGGAAGCACGAAGGAGGTCAGCGGCGCGAGCTTGTCGTTGAGCGTGTCGATGTCGCGCTCGAGCCGCTCGACCTGGCTCGCCACCACCCGCAGCCGCTCCGCCTTGCCTTTGTCCTTGTCTTGGCGCTCCGGCACCGCGAGATCGGCACCAAGATCGAACAGATCGTTCTGGATCCGGCCGAGCATCGCGTCGAGCTCGGGCATCTCCCCGATGTGGACCCTGACCACACCGATCGCGGCATTGGTCTCGTCGACGGTGCCATAGGCCTCGATGCGCAGATCGTATTTGGGACGCCGCTCGCCGGTTCCGAGCGCCGTCGTGCCGTCGTCACCGGTCTTCGTGTAGATGCGATTGAGTACGACCATGCTGGTCTCCTTGGTCTTAGGGCATGATCTTGTCGGAAAACCGCTGCACACTTTTCCGGATCATGCCCTATCGTCCCATCGCCCAGACTGCGAGCATCGCGATGATGATCGCCACGAACTGAAGCAGCACGCGCCAGCGCATCAGCTTCTGCGAGGTGTTGGGCGAGCCGCCGCGCATCATGTTGATGAGCCCGAGCAGCAGTACCAGCGCCACGGCGCCGGCGGCCGCCGGCAGGATGAAAGTACTCAGGAGAGATGCCATTTGAGGCTAGATAACACCGTGCGCGCCGGTCCGCCATGGTGCCGCGACAGCCTCCGGCGTCATTCCGGGGCGATGCGAAGCATCGAGCCCGGAATGACAAGCGCGGCGCTTCGCGAACTGGCTTTTGGGCCAATAATATCAGATGGTAGCGCGATGATTTCCGATTTGCGCCCATTGCCTGTTCTCCCGATCTCTCCCTGCGCGCAGGGGGAGAGAGCAGTGCTGTAGGTGCCGCGTGAAAGCGGTCCGCTACATCTACTGCGTGCTGGAGGACGCGTTCTATACGTTCCTGGCCGACGACGGCTGGGCGATCGCAAGCCACATCGCGCTGTCGACGCTGATGGCGCTGTTCCCGTTCCTGATCGTGCTGACCTCGCTCGCCGGCTTTTTCGGCTCCAAGGAACTTGCCGACCAGGCCGCCAGCCTGATGCTCCAGATCTGGCCCAAGCAGGTCGCCGATTCGATCTCGGGCGAGGTTCATGACGTGCTGACCACCACCCGCACCGGCATTCTGACCATCGGTGCGGCGCTGTCGGTCTATTTCGCCTCCAACGGCGTCGAGGCGCTCCGGGTGGCGCTCAACCGTGCCTATGCCGTGGTGGAGATGCGGAGCTGGTACTGGCTGCGGCTCGAATCCATCGTCTATACGCTGATCGCAGCTTTCACCGCGCTCGCCATGGCGTTCCTGATCGTGCTCGGTCCGCTGATCATCGAGGCCGCGCGGCGCCACATTCCATTGTTCGTGGAATCCAACGAAAGCATTCTCACCTGGCTGCGCTACGGCATCACCATCAGTGCGCTGGTGGTGGCGCTCATCATCCTGCACGTCTGGCTGCCGGCGGGGCGGCGCAGCTTCGTCCAGATTCTGCCCGGCATCGTCTTCACCATCGTGGCGTCGCTGATATCAGGCATCGTGTTCGGACAATATCTGGCGCGCTTCGCCAACAATTACGTGACGATGTATGCGGGGCTCGCCTCGGTGATCATCGCGCTGGTGTTTCTGTACTTCATCGCCGCGATCTTCGTTTACGGCGGCGAGTTGAACGCCGCGATCATCAAGTCGCGGCTTCCTCACGGCGTGTCGCTTCAAGCAGCGCAGTCGCTAGCGCCCGCGGAGACACAGGCTTGACCAGGAAGGCGTCGGCCCCGGCTTCGCGCGAGGCGGCCTCGTCCTCGCCGCGGCCGGACACGCCGATGATCGGGATCTGAGCCAGCGGCGTCGGCAGCTTACGGATCCGCCGGATGGCCTCGATGCCGTCGATGCCCGGCAGCACCATGTCCATCAGCACCGCGTCGAACGCACCCTGCTCCAGCCGCTTCACGGCGTCCTCGCCGCGCCCGATGAACTCGGCATGATGGCCGAGCTCGGTCAGGATGGTGTTGAGCACGACGCGGCCGAACGGGTTGTCCTCGACGCTGAGCACGCGGAGCGCAGCAACCACCTCCGGCTCGCTGCCGTCCTTTGCCTTGCGGGTCTTGCCCGGTCCCGCCGCGTCCAGCGACACCGTCAATGTGAAGGTGGCGCCGCCACCGCGGCGCGGCGCGACGGTGATGTCGCCGCCCATCGCCCGCGCCAATTGCTTGACCGAGGAGAGGCCCAAGCCGGCGCCGCCGAAGCGTGAGGCAATGGTGACATTGGCCTGGGTGAAGGGGCGGAACAGCCGCTTGATCTCGGCCATGGTCAGGCCGATGCCGCTGTCGGACACCGCAAAAGCGACGCCGACCTTTCCTTTGCCCTTTGCTTTCCCTTTGGCGGGACGCCAAGGCTCGACCGCGAGCGCCACGCCGCCCTGGTCGGTGAATTTCACGGCGTTGTCGATCAGGTTCTCGAGCGCAGCGCGCAGCCGGACGGAATCACCGACCACGAGCGCGGGGATCTTCTCGGCGATCTCGACCTTGGCCTGGAGACCTTTCGCCGCGGCGCGGCCGGCCAGCGAATCGCCGGCGGTGCGGGCGAGCGCCTTGAGATCGAACAGGTCCTGCCGCGGCGTGCTGCCGCCCTTCCCGGTTTTGGCAGCATCCACGAACAGCGTGGCGAGGCTCGCCAGATGCTCGGCGCCGGCCTTGATGGTGTCGGCCCAGCGCCGCTCCCGCTCGCCGAGATCGGAGGTCGCGAGCAGGTCGCTGATCGCGAGAATGCCGGTCAGGGGGGTGCGGACCTCATGGGCAAAAGCGGCCAGCGCCGCCTGGACGACATCCGGCGCAACCGCCTTGGTGCTGCGCTTGCGCACCCGGCCGGCCGGCCCGGCCCGCTTCCGAAGCGGCCGCCGCCTGGATGTCCGGGTGGTGCGCACTGGACGCGTCTTCGCCGCCATGAATCCCCTTCGAAGTACCCTCTTCGAACCCCGCGCGGCCAAGCATGGCACGGAGGAACGCCCGGAGTCACGGCGACGTTGAGCTAACCCCCAGAGAAACTTAACCTAATCCCACCAGCTGGCGGATCGCGGCAGGCGTGAGGCCGGCCGCGCGCAATTCGCGCAGCCCGGTCGAGCGACCCGATTTCGACAGCTTCCGACCCGCCTCATCGCGAATCAGCCGGTGATGGCGATAGGCCGGCTCGGGCAGGCCGAGCAGGACCTGGAGCAGGCGGTGCACCGCGGTGGCGTGAAACAGGTCCTGCCCCCGCACGATCTCGCTGACGCCCTGGAGCGCGTCGTCGACGACAACCGAGAGATGGTAGCTGGTCGGCGTCTCCTTGCGGGCCAGGATGACGTCGCCCCAGGCCTCCGGCCGCGCCGGGACGATGCCGCGCTCGCCATCCGGCCCCTCGCCGAGTTCGTTCCAGCTCAGACCGGCGACGCGGCGGCAGGCGGCCGCCATGTCGAGCCGCAGCGCATAGGGCGCGCCCGAGGCGATCAGCTGCGAGCGCTCGTCGGCCGAGAGTGATTTGGCGGCGCCCGGATAAAGCGGCGCGCCGTCGGGATCGCGCGGCCACGGCCCGTCGACCTCGCGCGCCGCCACCAGCGTTGCGATCTCGGCGCGGCTTTCGAAGGCGGGATAGACGAGACCGAGCGCCGAGAGCTTTTCCAGCGCGGCGCGATAATCGGCGAGATGTTCGGACTGCCGCCGCACCGGTGTCTCCCAGGCAATTCCGAGCCAGGCGAGATCCTCGTAGATCGCCGTCTCATAGTCCGGCCGGCAGCGCGTCGCGTCGATGTCCTCGATCCGCAGCAACAGAAGCCCGCCGGTCTCTCGCGCGCCATCGAAGTTGAGCAGCGCGGAATAGGCGTGGCCGAGATGCAGGAAGCCGTTCGGGCTCGGGGCGAATCGGAAAACGGGTGGCATTGTGCGATAGATCTCGTCATGGCCGGGCTTGTCCCCGGCCATTCCCGTTCTTCGGTACCACAGACCGATCGTGTCAACCCCACGAACAAGCGCCACGACCACCGCTCATGCTACACAGTGCCTCGCGGTGAGAAAGACGTGGATCGCCGGGACAAGCCCGGCCATGATGCCGGAGAGAGCCCGCCAAATACCATGACCATCCACCTCGAAACCCAGTCCGATCTCGAAGAGGCCGTTCACGCGCTGATCAAGCGCGATCCGCGTCTCAAATCCGTGCTCGAGATCGCGGGCATGCCGGCGTTGCGGCGGCGCGAGCCGGGTTTTACGGGGCTCGCGCACATCGTCTGCGGGCAACAGCTCTCCACCGCGAGTGCCGCGGCGATCTGGGGACGGCTGTCGGCGGCGTTCGATCCGTTCGATCATGAGGCAGTGCGCCGCGCCCGCACCGACCGGCTGGGACGGCTCGGCCTCTCCGCCGCCAAGATCAAGACGCTCAAGCATCTCGCCCGCGAGATCGCCGCGCAACGGCTGAACCTCGACGTGCTCGCGGAGGAAGATGCCGACGCGGCGCACCACACCCTGATCGCGCTGCCCGGCATCGGCCCCTGGACGGCCGACGTCTACCTCTTGTTCTGCCTCGGCCACGGCGATGCCTGGCCGGCCGGCGACCTCGCCGTGCAGGAAGGCATCCGCATCGGGCTCGGCCTCAAGGCGCGGCCGACGGAGAAGCAGATGGCGCCGATCGCCGAGCCCTGGCGTCCGCTGCGCGGTGCTGCGGCGCATCTGTGGTGGAGCTATTACCGCGCGGTGAAGAAGCGCGAGGGCGTGCTCGCGGGCCAAGCCTGATCATGACAGATGCGGTGTCCCGGACGCGGTGCGGCACGAAGTGACGCGCCGCAGAGCCGGGACCCATGTGTGTCGCGAGATGGATGCATGGGCCCCCGGATCAGCAGCGCGACCCTGCGTGCTGCGCTACGTCCGGGGCACCAGACCCTAACCGCGCAGCCGCGCGCGGTCGGTCCGGGCGCATTCGGCGACGAATTCGATCACGGCGCGCACCGCCGGCAGCTCGACGAGGTCGGGATGGGCCAGCAGCCAGAGGTCCGCGACGCTGGCGAGCTTCTGCGGGGCGACGCGCACGAGATCGGAATAGGCTTCGGCGACGAAGCACGACAGCGCGGAGATTCCGATGCCGGCGCGGACCGCCGCCAGCATGTCCCCCTGGGACGAGCAGCGCATCGCCACCCTCGCCTGCCGCGTGACGACGTCGCTCCAGCGCGCAAGCTGCGCATTGGACGTCTGATCGGCGAAGCCGATGACGCTGTGCTCCTTCCAATCGCCGCGCCGTTCAGGTAGGGGCCGCCCGGCGGCATAATCGCGCGAGGCATAGAAGCCCGTGCCGAGACGGCCGATCTTGCGGCCGACCAGGTTCTCCTCGCCGCTGTCGAAGGGCCGCAGCACCACGTCCGCCTCACGCCGGCGCACGCTCGCCGGAAACGGATGGGTGATGATCTCGAGCTGGATATGATCGTGCGCACGCAGGAAGGCAGGCAGACGCGGCATCAGCCAGTGCGAGGCGAGCGTCGCGCCGATCGACAGCTTGACGATGCCGCGCGCCTTGTGTCCACCCGCGGCGACTGCGGTCTCGGCCCGCAGCGCTGCGGCCGCCATGGCCTCGGCGTGCTCGCGCAAGGTCCGCCCATCCGCGGTCAGCGCCAGGCCGTCGGCGGCGCGCGCCACCAATCGGGTGCCGAGCTGGGCTTCAAGCGCCGCGATCTTGCGGCTGACGGTGGGATGGCTGGTGTGCAGCCGGCGGGCCGCGGCGGTGAAGCTGCCGGTATCGGCGACCGCGACGAAGGTCTTGCAAAGGTCCCAATCCATCGGCGGCCTTGTTCATACCTGAATGATGATCCGTTCATTATTGAACGGTCCGGCCGCGCCGTCCAACCTTATAATGGGATCAAATCCGCGGCCCCGGGCGGCCCATCCGCCCGCGCGACAATCAAAACGGAAACGCCTCGTCATCCGCCCGCCGGCGGGGCCGCGTTTCGGGAGGACATGATGGCACTGCCCACTCTCTTGAAGGATTCGCTCGAGCTGCCCGTGGTCGGCTCGCCGCTGTTCATCGTCTCCGGCCCGGAACTGGTGATCGCCCAGTGCAAGGCCGGCGTCGTCGGCTCCTTTCCCGCGCTCAATGCCCGCCCGGTCGAGATGCTTGGCGAATGGTTGAGCCGGATCGAGGACGAGCTCGGCGAATACAAATCGCGCAATCCCGGCAACAAGGTCGCGCCCTACGCCGTCAACCAGATCTGCCATGCCTCCAATGACCGGCTGATGAAGGACATGGAGACCTGCGTCAAGCACAAGGTGCCGATCATCATCACCTCGCTGCGGCCGCCGGCGGAGATCGTCGAGGCCGCGCATTCCTATGGCGGGCTGGTGTTCCACGACGTCATCAACGTCAAGCACGCGCGCAAAGCCGCCGAGCAGGGCGTCGACGGCCTGATCCTGGTCTGCGCCGGCGCGGGCGGACACGCCGGCACGCTGTCGCCGTTCGCGCTGGTGCGCGAGGTCAAGCAATGGTTTGGCGGCGCCATCCTGCTGTCGGGCGCGATCAGCGACGGCTATGCCATCGCCTCGGCGCTGACGCTGGGTGCAGACCTCGCCTATATGGGCACCCGCTTCATCGCGACGCAGGAAGCCAATGCGGATGAGACCTACAAGTCGGCGCTGACGCAGCACGCCGCGCACGACATCGTCTACACCAACCTGTTCACCGGCGTGCACGGCAACTATCTCGGCCCCTCGATCGCAGCCGCCGGCCTCGATCCGGACAATCTCCCCGCCGCAGACAAATCGAAGATGAATTTCGGCTCCGGCGGCAACATGAAGTCCAAGGCGTGGCGCGACATCTGGGGATCGGGCCAGGGCATCGGCCAGATCACCGATGTTCCTTCCGTGGCGGAGCTTGTCGGCCGCATGAAGCGTGAATTCGATCAGGCGAGAGAAGATTTCCTGATGCGCGTCAGCGCCTGAAGGCGTGGTCCGACAACAGGATTGGACTGGCAACAAAAACGGGAGGACATCATGAAGCTGGCAGCCGCATTGATCGGCCTGTCCCTGCTGGCGCTCGCCGGCGGCGGCGCCCATGCCGAAGGCACGGACGAGATCCGCATCGGACAGACTCTGCCCTATAGCGGCCCGGCCTCCGGCTTCGGCGCGATCGGCCGGACGCAGGAGGCGTTCTTCGAGAAGATCAATGCCGAAGGCGGCATCAACGGCCGCAAGGTCAAGTTCATCACGCTGGACGACGCCTATTCGCCGCCGAAGACGGTGGAGCAGACCCGCAAGCTCGTCGAGCAGGACGAGGTGCTGATGTTGTTCGGCTCGCTCGGCACCGCCACCAACAGCGCCGTGCAGCGCTACCTCAACGGCAAGAAGGTGCCGCAGCTGTTCGTGCTTTCGGGCGCGACCAAATGGGCCGATCCGCAGAAATATCCGTGGACCATGCCCGGCATGGCCGCCTATGAATCCGAGGGCGTCGTCTACGCCAAGCACGTGCTGCGCACCAAGCCGGGCGCCAAGATCGCCATCCTCTCCCAGAACGACGATTTCGGCCGCGACTATGTCGCCGGCTTCAAGCGCGCGCTCGGCGACAAGGCCGCCGGCATGATCGTTGCGGAAGCAACCTACGAGACCAGCGCGCCGACGATCAGCTCGCAGCTCTCGACCCTGAAGTCATCGGGCGCCGACGTGCTGTTCGGTGTCGTGCTCGGCAAGTTCACCTCGCAGATGATCAAGGGCGTCGCCGAGATCGGCTGGAAGCCCGAGCTGTTCTTCGTACCGACCTCGGCCTCGTCGATCTCGTTCCTGGAGCCGGCCGGACTCGACAACGCCGTCGGCCTGATCTCGTCGAGCAACCAGAAAGACACGATGGACCCGCAATGGGCCAGCGATCCCGGCGTGAAGGAATATTTCGCCTTCATGAAGCAGTACATGCCGAATGCGGACCTCTCCAACTCCAACTATGCGGCCGGCTACCACTACGCGACGCTGCTGATGACGGTGCTGAAGGGATGCAAGGATGATTTCAGCCGCGACAACATCCTGCGTCAGGCCGCCTCGCTGAAAGAGGTGAAGCTGCCGCTGCTGCTGCCCGGCATGTCCGTCACCACCGGCCCCGACGACTATCTGCCGTTCCAGCAGCTGCAGCTGCGGCGCTTCAACGGCAAGAGCTGGGTCGGCTTCGGCGACGTGCTGGACGACCGCTAGCCTCGAACGGAATAGGACAGACCATGATCATCAGCGGCGAACGCCGGATCGGCTATGACGAGATCCAGGCGCGCATCAAGCGCGCGGCGAGCGGGCTGCGCACCCTCGGCCTTGCCGAAGGCGCGCCGGTTGCCATGATGCTGCGCAACGACTTCGCCTTGTTCGAGGTGGTCGCGGCCTCGGCCGCACTGGGCAGCCCCGTGGTGCCGATCAACTGGCACCTGAAGGCCGAGGAGGTCCGCTATATCCTGACCGACAGCGGCGCGAAGATCCTGATCTGCCACGCCGACCTGCTGCCGCAAATCCACGGCGGCATTCCGGAGGATGTCCGCCTGCTCGTGGTCGCGACACCGCCCGAGCTGGCGGCGACTTTCGCCATTCCCCATGAGCTGACCGAGGTCCCGGCGGGCCTCACCGATTGGGACCGCTGGCGCGACGGCCACACCGAAACTCAGGAGCCGCCGCGGCGTGCCGCGGCCATGATCTACACCTCGGGGACAACAGGCATGCCGAAAGGCGTGCGCCGCATGCCGATGCCGCCGGAGCAGGCCGCCGCCTCCGAACGGGTCGGCGCGATCGCCTATGGCATCAAGCCGCGCGAGGACCAGGTCGTGCTGATCAACGGCCCGATGTATCACTCGGCGCCGCATTCCTATGGCATGATGGCCTTCCGCAACGGCTGCACCATCGTCCTCCAGCCCCGCTTCGATGCCGAGGAGCTGCTGGCGCTGATCGAGCGCCACCGTGTGACGCATATCCACATGGTGCCGACCATGTTCGTGCGCCTGCTGCGCCTGCCCGATGCGGTCAGGCAGCGCTACGACCTATCATCGCTGCGCTTCGTCGTGCATGGCGCGGCGCCCTGCCCGCCCGAGGTGAAGCGGGCCATGATCGAATGGTGGGGACCGGTCATCAACGAATATTTCGGCTCGACCGAGACCGGCATCCCGGTCTGGCACTCGGCGGAAGAAGCGCTGAAGAAGCCCGGCACGGTCGGCCGCGCCATCGAAGGCGGCATCGTCCAGATTTTTCGTGACGACGGCAGCCTCTGCGACGTCAATGAGGTCGGCGAGATCTACATGCGCCAGACCGCGGTGCCCGATTTCGACTATCACGGCAAGGCGCAGGCGCGCGCCGAAGCCGGGCGCGACGGGCTCGTCAGCGTCGGCGACGTCGGCTATCTCGACGAGGACGGCTATCTGTTCCTGTGCGACCGCAAGCGCGACATGGTGATTTCGGGCGGCGTCAACATCTATCCCGCCGAGATCGAGAACGTGCTGATCGCCATGCGAGGGGTGCGCGATTGCGCCGTGTTCGGCATTCCCGACGCGGAATATGGCGAGCGGCTGTGCGCCTGCATTGAGCCGGAGAAAGGGGCGCAGCTCTCCGCCCCCGCCGTGCAGTCTTTCCTGCGCGAGCGACTGGCCAACTTCAAGGTGCCGAAGGAGGTCAAGTTCCTGGATGCGCTGCCCCGCGAGGCAACCGGAAAGATCTTCAAGCGCAAGCTGCGCGATCCCTATTGGGCGGACCAGAGGCCGGGCGGCGCTTAAGTCGTTCTCCCGCCGCGGCCCGCGCGTGGAATGCCGGGGCATATTCCGTCCGGGCAGGGCCGCATGCCGGCCTCGCTCGGGTTCGCGGCTTTTGGCGGGCGGCGAAACCGTATAGCGTTCGATCTCTGAGGAAACGCCGCGAAGACGGCCATGAGGTCGCGCATGCTGGACCGGACGCAGGATATTTCCATCGCCGTACAGGCCTGGCTCGACGACTTCGAGCGCACCTTAAGCAGACCTGATCCCGCGACGCTGGACCCGCTCTTCCTCGCCGACGGCTTCTGGCGCGACGTGCTGGCGCTGAGCTGGAACCTGCAGACTGTCGCGGGCCGCGATGCGATCACGCAGGAGCTGACAGCGCGCGCGCCCAAGGCGGCGCCGACCCATTTCAGGATCGCTCCGAACCGGGCGCCGCCGCGCTGGGTGACGCGCGCCGGCACCAACAGCATCGAAGCGATCTTCCACTTCGAGACCGCGATCGGCCGCGGCAGCGGCATCGTGCGGCTCATCCCTGACACGGCCGACGGCGACCGCCTGAAGGCATGGACGCTACTGACCGCGCTCGACGAGCTCAAAGGCTTCGAGGAACAGCTCGGCACCTCGCGCCCGCGCGGCCAGGCCTATTCGCGTGACTTCCGCGGGCCGAACTGGCTCGACCAGCGCAACGCCGCGCGCGCCTATGCCGAGCGCGATCCGGTCGCGCTGGTGGTCGGCGGCGGCCAAGCCGGGCTCGCCATTGCGGCGCGGCTGAAGCAGCTGCAGGTCGATACCCTGATCGTCGATCGCGGGATGCGGATCGGCGACAATTGGCGCAAGCGCTATCACGCACTGACCCTGCACAACCAGGTGCAGGTCAATCACCTGCCCTACATGCCGTTTCCGCCGAACTGGCCGGTCTATATCCCCAAGGACAAGCTCGCCAACTGGTTCGAGGCCTATGTCGACGCCATGGAGCTGAACTTCTGGACCGGCACCGAGTTCGAGGGCGGCGCCTATGACGAAGCGAAGGGCCATTGGAACCTCACGCTGCGGCGTGGCGATGGCAGCAAGCGGACCATGCATCCGCGCCATGTCATCATGGCGACCGGTGTCAGCGGCATCGCCAACATTCCGGACATTCCGGCGCTCGACAATTTCAAGGGCACGCTGCTGCATTCCAGCCGCTACGAGGACGGCGAGAATTGGACCGGCAAGCGCGCGATCGTCATCGGCACCGGCAACAGCGGTCACGACATCGCGCAGGATCTTCATTCCAGCGGCGCCGAGGTGACGCTGGTGCAGCGCTCGCCCACGCTGGTCACCAACATCGAGCCGTCGGCGCAGCTGGCCTATGCGACCTACAATGAGGGCACGCTCGAGGACAACGATCTGATTGCGGCCTCGATGCCGACGCCGCTCGCGAGGAAGACGCATGTGATGCTGACCGAGCAGTCGAAGCAGCTCGACAAGGAGCTGCTCGACGGCCTCTCGCGCGTCGGCTTCAAGCTCGATTTCGGCGAGGCCGGCACCGGCTGGCAGTTCAAATACCTCACCCGCGGCGGCGGCTATTATTTCAACGTCGGCTGCTCCAACCTGATCGTCGAGGGCAAGATCGGGCTCAGGCAGTTTTTCGACATAGAAAGCTTCAACGCCGACGGCGCGCGGATGAGGGACGGCTCGATCATTGCCGCCGACCTGATCGTGCTCTCGACCGGTTACAAGCCGCAGGACTATCTGGTGCGCAGGCTGTTCGGCGATGGCATCGCCGACCGCGTCGGCCCGATCTGGGGTTTTGGCGACGGCTTCGAGCTGCGCAACATGTATGCGCGCACCAAGCAGCCCGGCCTCTGGTTCATCGCGGGGAGCCTTGCGCAATGCCGGATCAACTCGAAATATCTGGCGCTGCAGATCAAGGCGATCGAGGAAGGGATTTTGCCAAGGGCTGTGGCTACGCCGCTGAGCACAGCTTGAGCAACACCGTCATTGCGAGCGTAGCGAAGCAATCCAGAATTTTTCCGAGGAGACAGTCTGGATTGCTTCGCTGCGCTCGCAATGACGACGCGGATGCAGACGTGCACGGCAGAAGCAACTAAAGGAAAGGACCACCCATGCCAGCCATTCTCGGCAGCGGCGAGCACCGTTACCGCGTCGTCGACAACTTCGCGAAATTGCCGGACGGCTGGCAGCTCACCGACGTCGCCTCGGTCGCGGTCGACAGCAAGGACCGCGTCTACGTCTTCAACCGTGGCGCCCACCCGATGGTGGTGCTGGACCGCGAGGGCAATTTCCTGCGCAGTTTCGGCGAAGGCCTGTTCTCGCGCGCGCACGGCCTGCACATCGATGCCGACGACAATCTCTATTGCACCGACGACGGCGACCATACCGTGCGCAAATGCACCACCGACGGCAAGGTGCTGCTGACGATCGGCATCCCCGCAAAGCCGGCACCGTTCATGAGCGGCGAGCCGTTCCATCGCTGCACCCACACCGCACTGTCGCCGAAGGGCGAGATCTACGTTTCCGACGGCTATGGCAATGCGCGCGTGCACAAATTCACACCCGATGGCAAGCTGATCAAGAGCTGGGGCGAGCCGGGCACCGATCCCGGCCAGTTCAACATCGTGCACAATATCGCGACCGATGCCGACGGCTGGGTCTATGTCGCCGATCGCGAGAACCACCGCGTCCAGGTGTTCGACGGCGAGGGCAAGTACGAGACGCAGTGGAACAATCTGCACCGCCCCTGCGCGCTGTGCTGCTGCGGCGGGGCCAAGAGCCCGACCTTCGTGATCGGCGAGCTCGGCCCCGGCCTCGCCATCAACCGCAATGTGCCCAATCTCGGGCCGCGGCTGTCGATCGTGGACGCCAGGGGAAATCGCATCGCGCGGCTCGGCGGCGAGGAGGGGCCGGGCGTCGCCAGCGGAAAATTCCTGGCGCCACACGGCATCGCGCTGGACTCGAAGGGCGATATCTATGTCGGCGAGGTCGGCGTCACCAATTGGGAGACCAGCTTTCCGGACCAGGAGATGCCGGCTGCGGTGCGCGCGACGCGCTGCCTGCAGAAGCTGGAGCGGGTAGCGGAATGAGGCAACGGCGCCGGCCCGGCGGTTCCGGGCCAGGCCTTGCCCGGCCCTCCGAATCACGGCGTTTTTGGGCACTTCGCCACCCCGCCGCCGCATTGGCCGCGGCTGAATAAGTCGCTCAACGGGCTTCACAATCCCGTCACGCTGCATGTAGTATGTCAATACATGCTGCTTCGCAGCGTACATTGGAGGCCGGGAGCGTTACTTGAACGCACATGTCTCGCAAGGCAGTTGGCCGGTGTTGGTGCTGAATGCGGACTTCCGGCCGCTGAGTTACTACCCACTGTCGTTGTGGTCGTGGCAAGACGCGATCAAGGCGGTGTTCCTCGACCGCGTCAACATCGTCGCACATTACGATCAGGCGGTTCGAAGTCCTACGCTGGAAATGCAGCTGCCCAGCGTCGTCTCGCTCAAGTCCTTCGTTAAGCCGACCACCCACCCCGCCTTCACCCGCTTCAACGTCTTCCTGCGCGATCGTTTCGCCTGCCAATATTGCGGCTCGCCCGAAGACCTCACCTTCGATCACATCATCCCGCGCAGCAAAGGCGGCCAGACCACCTGGGAGAACGTGGTCGCGGCGTGCTCGCCATGTAATTTGCGCAAGGGCAACCTCACTCCGGCGCAGGCAAAAATGTTTCCGCGCCAGACCGCGTTCGCACCAACCGTGCACCAGCTCCACCGCAACGGTCGCCTCTTCCCGCCTAACTATCTGCACGACAGCTGGCTGGACTATCTCTACTGGGATACGGAGCTGGATCCGTAAGGGCGAGCTGGCGCGCTCTGCTCTCCTCGCTGCAACGCCAGCGTCACGCAG
Organism: Bradyrhizobium sp. CCBAU 11357; assembly: GCF_028128865.1. Classification (NCBI taxonomy): domain Bacteria; kingdom Pseudomonadati; phylum Pseudomonadota; class Alphaproteobacteria; order Hyphomicrobiales; family Nitrobacteraceae; genus Bradyrhizobium; species Bradyrhizobium sp. CCBAU 11357. The sequence continues at coordinate 145,899 of NZ_LBJW01000107.1, forward strand.
AGGCAGAGAGAGCCGATCGTCGCGTCGCGCCGTGTCCATCCCCAGCGCTTAGACTAGCAGGCCGGCGCGGGCCGCTCCACCTCGGCTGGATGCGGGCCATCGCGGAGCAAGGAACCCGAAGCTCCCCACGACCGTTCAGACCGTGGCCAGGCACGCTCGCCTGCGCACGTTCCGCCACAAATGAGGGAAGGCCATGCCCACACCCGAGCACGATCACGTCTACAAGCTCCTGGACCTCGTCGGATCGTCCGAGACCTCGATCGAGGATGCGATCAAGAACGCCATCAGCCGCGCCTCGAAGACTGTTCGCGAGATAAGATGGTTCGAGGTCGTGCAGACGCGCGGCCATGTCGAGAACGGCGCCGTGCGTCATTTTCAGGTGACGCTGCGCGTCGGCTTCACGTTGGAAGGATGAAGCCTTAGGCTGGAGCGTGGTTAACATCCGCTGACGCGAATGAACCAAGATATATCGATGGTTCCCCCGGTCCAGTACAGACCCCGCACAATCATCGCGGATATTGCAATAGGCCGTTAAGGCGAAAGTGAGAGGTTTGCTCCGATTTGGAGCAAGCCTGATGGTCACGAGCCGCGAACTCGGCAAGACGCGCCTTCCGCTCTGGGCGGCCGGATTCGTCGTGTTGATTTGCGTGACCATCCTCGGCCTGAGTGCCTGGCGCGAATGGGAGGCGCGCAACGCCGATCTGAGGAACGCCGAGATCGACGTCGCCAACGTTGCTCATTCGCTGATCCAGCATGCGGACGACACGTTCGAGCTTGCCGACACGATTCTTGTCGGGCTGGTCCACCGGCTCGAACTCGACGGGACGGGTCCGGACACGATTACGAAGCTCCAGGCCTATCTGCCGACCCGCAAATCATCGGACCGCATCCGCGGCATCTTCGTCTATGATGGGACCGGCCGCTGGCTCGCCACGACGGAGCGCCTCGACTTCTCCAAGCTCAACAACAGCGACCGCGAATATTTCCAGCGCCATCGCGATTCTCCGGACGCGGGCACGCTCATCGGGCGGCCCATCAAGAGCCGCTCCGGCGGCCAGTGGATCATCACGGCATCCCGCCGGATCAACGATTCCGACGGCGGCTTCGCCGGCGTTGCCCTGCTCACGATTGACGTCAGCTATTTCGTCAAGTTCTACGAGCGGTTCGACATCGGGCCGAACGGCTCGGCATCTCTGCTCAACGGCAGCGGCATCATGCTGGCGCGCAGCCGCGACGAAAGCGGCGCCTTCGTCGGACGCGACCTGTCCGATGCGCCCTTGTTCAGAAGCTGGAAGAGCCGCCCCGCCGCGGCGGTTTATTATTTCAAATCGCCGCTCGATGGCGTGGCGCGGCTGAGCTATTACCAGCGCAGCAGCCGCTATCCGCTGATGGTGCTGGCGAGCAAGTCGCAGGACGACGTACTCGCCCCCTGGCGGCGCGCAGCAGCAACACGCATGAGCTTCGTTCTCGGACTCGTGCTCTTGATCGCGGTGATCGGCTACTATCTCGTCCGTCAGCTACTACAGCGGCAGCGCACGGCACAGGCCCTGGTCGCCAAGGAAGCCAATTTCCGCCTGCTGGCCGAACAATCCAGCGACATGGTAACCCGCATCGGGCTCGATAACCGGCTGCTCTACGTCTCTCCCTCCTGCGCGCGCATCACCGGCTGGTCGGCCGAAGAACTGCTGGGCACCTCGGCGCTGGCCGGCATTCACGCGGACGACATGGAACGGGTTGAGCAGGCCATCGCCGCGCTGAAGAAAGGCGAGGCTGAGGAAGCGCGGTTCGTCTATCGGCAGCGTCATCGCGACAAGGGCGAGATCTGGGCTGAGGCGGCCCTGCACGTGACCGTGGCGTCCGACAGCGGCGTGATCGACGGCGTCGTCGCGGTCGTGCGCGACATGACCGAGCAGAAGGATCTTCAGGACAAGCTCGCCTCGCTGGCAACCACCGACGGTCTCACCGGCCTCGCCAACCGCCGCGCCTTCGACGACCGCCTTGCCGACGAATGGGCGCGGGCTCGCCGCGACGGAACGCAGCTCTCGCTGCTGCTGATCGATGTCGATCATTTCAAGAAATTCAACGACCTCTACGGGCATCTGGCGGGCGACGCCTGCTTGCGCGCGCTGGCCCGGATTCTATCCGCCCAGGCCAGGCGTCCAGCCGACCTCGCGGCGCGCTATGGCGGCGAGGAATTCGCCGTGCTGCTGCCGAACACCGGCCCCGAAGGCTGCGCCGAGGTTGGAGAAGCGATTCGCCAGGCGTTGCACGATCTCGCCATGCTGCATGCGCAAAATCCGCCTTCCCGGCTCGTGACTGCGAGCGTCGGCGGCGCCGCGGCTCTTCCGTCCCAGACTGCGATGGATTCTAGCACGCTGGTCGCCGCCGCCGACCGTGCGCTCTACGCCGCCAAGGAGAGCGGCCGAGACCGGCTGGTGATGTCGGGCCAGGTGATCCCATGGCCCGCGAAAACCGCGTGAGCTGACGGCCGGATTTGCCGCTCGCGATCCGGCAGGATATGACCGTAGGCACGGCTCGATACTTGGCCGGTCCGAGAGATTCTGCTGTGACCGATGCGATCAAGCTCGTCCTGTTCGACATGGACAACGTCCTGTGCGACTACGACAGGGGCAAGCGCGTCGCATGTCTCGCCGAGCTTGCGGGATCGACCGGCCAAGCCGTCCACGCCGCAATCTGGGACAATGGCTTTGAAGCGCTCGGCGATTGCGGCACGCTCGATGCCTCCGACTATCTGCGCGGCTTCGGCGAACGGATCGGCTGCCCGTAATAGTTGCACAATGTCATTCACTCCCTCTACCTCGCCCTCGCTTGCACACCGATTTCCGAATGGCTACATCCAGACGCGACATTGGCTTGCCGCCGATCTCGGGAATTCAGTTGCGTGCGGTCCTTCCGCGTCGTGAGGGGATGTGGACGACACAGCGTTGAACGTGAGCATGGCGGCAGACATTCCCGGGCGCGGCCCGGAGGCGCTCGCGCGATTGCGCGCGATGACGATCGACATCTGCGAGGTCATTCCGCATACCGCGGAGGACGATTTTCATGTCACCACCGTGACGATGATGACTCGCAACGCGTTGCTGATCGACACGCGTGCCACCGACCAGGATTATGACCGCTCGGCCGCACACGTCGCCCGCGGCGTCATGGATCATTTTCAGATCACCCTCTGCCTTGAGGGCGAGATGAAGTTCGGCTCGGGCCGGCGCGAGGTCACGCTGCGGCCCGGCGACATCGTCCTCATCGACATGGCGCAACCGAACCGGACCGCGCTGCGCGCCGCGGGCGGCCGCACCCACCTGATGACGATCGTCCTGCAACGCGCGATGCTGGCACCGCGGCTCGCCCATCCGGATGCGGCGACGGCAACTCTGCTGCCCTCGGACCATCCTCATGCCCGCCTGCTCGCCAGCCACTACGCCGCGCTCGCCTTGCGCTCCGGGCCCGGGACAGCCACCGCGACCGGCCATGCCGAGGCCACGGTCGAGGCGATCGCCGACCTCGTCGCGGCCGCAGCCGGCGGGACGGCTGAAATCGTCGCGAGCCTCGAGCGCGCCGAGCGCCATCTTTACATCACGCTGATCAAGCGCCACATCGCGAACAATCTCGAAACCGATGCGCTCACCGCGGAAGAGCTCTGCCGCCATTTCCAGATCTCGCGCGCGACCCTCTACCGGCTGTTCGAGGCCGAGGGCGGACTTGCCCATTATGTGCGGGAGCAGCGGCTCAATCTCGCGTTTCGGCGGTTGATATCGCCGTCCGCGCAGGACGGCCCCCTGATCGAGCTCGCCGTCGACATGCGCTTCAGCAGCGATTCCACCTTCATTCGCGCATTCCGCCGCAAGTTCGGCCTGACGCCGGGCGAACTCAGGGAGTTGGCCGACGCCTGGCTGCGTGAGACCGGAGCGGTGCCGGCCGTCGACACGGTGCTGCATCAACTCGCGCGGCGGCGCGGATCGCGGCCGTAGCGGGATTTGTCGCCCGCGTTCCGGCGGGATATGAGTGCACTCACGGCCGATGTTCGGCCAATCCGCGAGTGCCGCCGTGACTGACGTCATCAAGCTCGTCCTGTTCGACATGGACAACGTCCTATGCGATTACGACAGGGGTAAGCGCGTCGCATGTCTCGCCGAGCTTGCGGGGACGACCAGCGAAGCCGTCCACGCGGCAATCTGGGACAGTGGCTTTGAAGCGCTCGGCGATTCCGGCACGCTCGAGGCCGCGGACTATCTGCGGGGCTTCGGTGAGCGCATTGGCTATCCGTTGTCGCTCGACGAGTGGGTCGAGGCGCGGCGCCGCTCAATGCAGGCGGATCGCGCGATGCTGGAGATTGCTGGGCGCTTGCGGCAAACCGTCGATATAGCGGTCCTGACCAACAATACCACGCTGGTCGCCGACCACATCGACACGCTGCTGCCAGACCTGCGTCCACTGTTCGGCTCGCGGATCTATGCCTCGGCCCAATTCAAGACGGCCAAGCCGGACCCGCGCTGCTATCGCCTCTGTCTTTCGGATCTCGACGTGAGGCCGGAAGCCGTCCTGTTCGTCGACGACCTCGCGGCCAACGTCGCCGGCGCGCGAAAGGCGGGCCTGTTCGCGCATCATCACACGTCCGTGCAGGCTTTCAGGCAGGCTCTTTCGGAACATGGACTGCTTCATGGATGAACAAGCGTAGGGTGCGGAAGCGCGCGCAAGCGCTAATGGCCGCCCTACGGATTCATGGCACTACGCCAGATGGCACGCCACGAAGTGCCCGCCCGCGCCCTCCTTCAACACCGGCGCGCTTTCCGCGCAGCGCGGCTGGGCGATCGGGCAGCGGGTGTGGAAGTGACAGCCGGAGGGCGGCTTCATCGGGCTCGGCACGTCGCCCTTGAGGCGGATGCGCTCGCGCTTCAGCTTGGGATCGGGCACCGGCACCGCCGACAGCAGCGCCCTGGTGTAGGGATGCTGCGGGTTGCGATAGAGATCGCTGGCCTTGGCGAGCTCGACGATGCGGCCGAGATACATCACCGCGACGCGGTCGGAGATGTGCTCGACCACCGAGAGGTCGTGCGCGACGAAGAGATAGGTCAGGTTCAGCTCGGCCTGGAGGTCTTCCAGGAGGTTGATCACCTGCGCCTGGATCGACACGTCGAGCGCGGAGACCGGCTCGTCGCAGACGATCAGCTTCGGTTCCACCGCAAGCGCACGGGCGATCACGATGCGCTGGCGCTGGCCGCCGGAGAATTCGTGCGGATAGCGGCGCATGTGCTCGGCCTTGAGCCCGACCTTGACCAGGAGGCCCGCAACGCGCTCCTCGCGCTCTTTCGGGGAGGAGGCAAGATTGTGGATGGTGAAGGCCTCGCCGAGAATGGCGCCGACTGTCATGCGCGGATTGAGCGAGGCGAACGGATCCTGGAACACCAGCTGCATGTTGCGCCGCATGGCGCGCAGATCGTTGCCTCCGAGCTTGCGCACGTCCTGGCCGTCGAAGACGACCTCGCCGTCGGTCGGCTCGATCAGGCGCAGCACGCAGCGCCCGGTCGTCGACTTGCCGCAACCGGATTCGCCGACCAGGCCGAGCGTCTCGCCGCGGTTGACCGAGAACGACACGCCGTCGACCGCATAGACAGTGCCGACCTGGCGCGACAGCAGGCCGCCGAGCACAGGAAAATGTTTCTTCAGGCCGCTGACGCGGAGCAAGGGCTCGCTCATGACGCGGCTCCCAGGTTCGGATCGCCGAGATGACAGGCCATGCGGTGACCGGGCGCGATCTCGCGCAGCAGCGGCTCCTTCTCGGTGCAGACATTCATGGCGAACTTGCAGCGCGGCGCGAAGCGGCAGCCGACCGGCGGGTTGATCAGGATCGGCACCGAGCCGCCGATCGCCTCGAGCCGCGTCTTGTGCTCGCTGTCGAGATCGATGCGCGGGATCGAGCGGATCAGGCCTTGCGTATAGGGGTGACGGGGATCGCCGAAGAGATCGTCGACGGGCGCCTCCTCCACCACCTTGCCGGCATACATCACGACGACCCGCTGCGCGGTCTCGGCGACGACGCCCATGGCATGGGTGATCAGCATCACCGCCATGCCGAAGCGGTCCTTCATGTCCTGCAACAGGTCGAGGATCTGTGCCTGGATGGTGACGTCGAGCGCGGTGGTGGGCTCGTCGGCGATGATCAGCTTCGGCTTGCAGGCAAGCGCCATCGCGATCATCACGCGCTGGCGCATGCCGCCGGAGAACTGATGCGGATAATTGTGCACGCGGCCTTCGGCATTGGGGATCTGCACCAGCTTCAGCATCTCGATCGTGCGCTCGAGCGCCTGCTTCTTGGTCACCGCTTCGTGCCGCCGCAGGCTCTCGGCGATCTGCTCGCCGATCGTGAGCACCGGGTTGAGCGAGGTCATCGGCTCCTGGAAGATGAAGCCGATCTCCTTGGCGCGGATCTCGTCGAGCTGATTGCTGGTCAGCGGCACGAGATCGCGCCCCTCGAAGATGATCTGGCCTGCCGCGATCCGCCCCGGCGGCATCGCGATCAGCTTCAGGATCGACATCGCGGTCACGGTCTTGCCGCAGCCGGATTCGCCGACGACGCAAAGCGTCTCGCCCTTGTTGATGGAGATGTCTACGCCGTCGACGGCCTGGAGGATGCCGTCGTCGGTGGAGAAGTGGGTTTTCAGGCCCTTGATCTCGAGCAGCGGCGCCATCAGATCACCCGTCGCGCATCGAGCGCGTCGCGCAGACCATCACCCATGAAGTTGATGGCCACCACCGCGATGAAGATCGCGCCGCCCGGGAACAGCGCCCAGTGCGGGCCGATGTCGAGAAAATCCTTGGCATCAAACAGCAGCCGGCCCCAGGTCGGGGTATCCGGCGGGAAGCCGAGGCCGAGGAAGGACAGCGTCGATTCCGCGATGATCGCGGCGGCGACGTCGATGGTGCCGGCGATGATCACCGGGCCGACCGCATTGGGCAGGATGTGCCGCACCACCTGCCGCACCGGGCTGGCGCCGAGCGCGCGCGCGGCTTCGACGAACTCCTTCTCGCGGAGCGACAGGAACTGGGCACGCACCAGCCGCGCCACCGGCATCCAGCGCAGGCCTCCGATCACGAGCACGATCAGGATGAAGATGCCGCCTTCGGGCCCGAACACCTGCTTCAGCCCGTCGCGGAACAGATAGATCAGCAGCAGGAGCAGCGGCAATTGCGGCAGCGACAGGAACAGATCGGTGAGCCACATCAGCCCGTGCCCGAGCGCGCCGCGCGACATGCCGGCGAGCGCGCCGATCAGCGTGCCAATGATGACGGCGACCAGCATCGCGGCGAGCCCGACCGCGAGCGAGATGCGGCCGCCGTAGATCATGCGCGCCAGGATGTCCTGGCCGAGATCGTCGGTGCCGAAGGGATGAGCGAGCGACGGACCCTGCAGGCCCGCGACGATGTCGATCTCGTTGATCTTCACGCGCCACACGAACGGCCCAAGCAAGACGGCGAGCACCAGGATGAGGAGCAGGACAGCGCTGACCACCGCGAGCCGGTGGCGGCTGTAGCGTCGCCATGCTTCGCGCCAGGGCGAATAGGCGCGCCGCTCAGCGGAGGGAGATGCGAGGGTCAAGCCAGCCATAAAGGACGTCCGCGATGAGATTGAACAGCACGACCAGGCACGCGAAGACGAAGGTCACGGCCATCACCACCGGCGTGTCGTTGGAAAGGATGGAGGAGATCAGCAGCGAGCCGATGCCGGGAATGCGGAAGATCTGCTCGGTGACGATGGCGCCGCCGAACACCGCGGGCATCTGCAACGCGATCAGCGTCACCACGGGGATCATGGCGTTGCGCATCACGTGCTTGACGATCACGGTGGCCTGGCCGAGGCCCTTGGCCCGCGCCGTGGTGACGTAGTCGAGCCGGATGACGTCGAGCATCGCCGAGCGCACGAAGCGCGTCATCGACGCCGCCTGGAACAGGCCGAGCACCGCCACCGGCATGATCGCCTGACGGATCATCTCGAGCACCCAGCGGATGCCGGTCGCCTTGATGTCGGTGGTGTAGACGAAAGGCAGCCAGTCCAGCGTGACCGAGAAGATCAGGATGAACAGGATGCCGGTGAAGAAGGTCGGCAGCGAGAAACCGACGAAGGCGAGCGTATTCGCGATCTGGTCGAACAGCGAATACGGCCTGGTCGCGGCGTAGACGCCGACCGGAATCGCGATCAGCAGCGCCAGGATCTGCGCCGAGCCGATCACGTAGAGTGTGGCCGGCAGGCGCTGCAGAATCAGCGTGTCGACGTTCATCCGGCTGACGAAGGAGAAGCCCCAGTCGCCGTGCAGCATGGCGTTGAGCCAGTGCAGGTACCGGAGGTAGATCGGATCGTCGAGACCAAACTTGGCCCGGAGCGCCGCCTGCACTTCGGGCGGCACGTTCGGATTGGTGGCCAGTTCCGAGAACGGATCGCCGGGCGCGAGCGCGAGCACGACGAACAGCACCAGCGAAATCGCCAGCAGGCTCGGAACGGCAATCAGGAGGCGACGCAGGACATACTGACTCATAGGGAAGAATCCCGTTTAGCCTGCGCTCATGCCTCCCGGTACCAGTCCTGAATGTTGTCGGTCCGATTGGCCCAGCCCGAGAGCGCCGGCCGCAACGTGTTGGAGCAGGCATCCACCAGCAGGCGATGCATTACCGGAATGAACACGGTGTCCTGCCACAACAGGTCGTTGCACTTGATGTAGAGCGCGGCGCGCTTGACCGGATCGGTCTCCGTCTCGGCCGCAGCAATGGCGTCATCATACTCCTTGTTGACGTAGCGCGGGAAGTTCTGCCCCTGCCATTTGTTCTCCTTGGTGGCCACATTGGCGGAGATGTAGCGGCGCATGTGCAGGGCCGGATCCGGCTGCGTCATCGGGATCTGGAACTCCTCGATGTCGGCATAGAACTTGGGGTAGGTGTCCGGGTTGGCGACGTCGGACGAGAAAAAGACCGAGGCAACGACCGATTTCAGTTCCACGTCGATGCCGGCCTTCTGGCAGGCCTGCTTGACGATGGCCTGGGTCTTCTGGCGCGGACCGTTGGTCGAGGTCTGGTACAGAAGCTTGAATTTCTTGCCGTCTTTCTCGCGGATGCCGTCGGCGCCGACCTTCCAGCCGGTGTCATCGAGCATCTTCGACGCCTTCTCGACGTTGAACTCCCACGAGGTGTTCTTGGAGACGAACTTCTCGGGACCGTTGAGGTAGTTGGCCGTGGTGCGTCCGGCCCGGCCGTAGATCGCTTTCTTGACGGACTCGCGGTCCACGAGCAGGGCGAGTGCCTTGCGCACGTTCGGATCCGACAGGATCGGGTGCTTGGTCTTGATCGAGGATCGCTCGCCGTCGATCTCGACGTTGGGGTCGGTGAAATTGATGGCGATGAACTCGATGTCGCCACCGGTGGCATAGACGGTCTTGCCCTTGCCGCCCTTCTCCAGACGCAGCAGCACGTCGTCTTCGACCTGCATGTTCCAGGCGAAATCGAATTCGCCGGTCTGGATCACCGCGCGCGCCGCCGAGACGGCATCGCCGCCGCCCTTCATCTCGATGGTATCGAAATGCGGACGATTGGGCATGTGATAGTCGGGATTGAGCTCGCCACGGACCACATCGCCCGGCTTGAACTCGACGAATTTATAGGGACCGGTGCCCACCGGGGACAGATTGTTCGGCGCCTCGCGGGACTTCGAGCCCTTGTAGTCGGCAAACAGATGCTTCGGGATGACGCATCCATAAGCCCCGACGAACGCGTTGGCCCAGAACGGCGTCGGGGTCTTGAACAGGATGCGAATCGAAAGATCGCTGACCTTCTCGACCGTGATGTCACCATAGGTGCTGATGCTGACGGCAGCCGTGGCAGGATCGCTGGCGTATTGCCAGGTGAACACGAAGTCGTCGGCAGTCAGCGGTTTGCCATCATGCCATTTGACTCCCGGCTTGATTTTCCAGACCACCGACTTGGCATCGGCGGCGAGACCGCCGTTTGCAACCGAGGGAATCTCCGCAGCGAGGATGGGGTTGAGATTGCCGTCGGCGTCCCAGCTCGCGAGCGGTTCGTAGAAAACCCGCGATCCGTCCTGGTCCTTGGTGCCGGTGGCGAAATGCGGATTGAGTAGCGTCGGCCCCTGCCACCACAGCACCTTGAGAGGCCCGCCGCCCCCGCGCTTGGTCGGCTTGTAGACCGCCGGGCTCTGCGCCATGGCAACGCCGCCGAGCGCGAGGAGCTGGTTGGCAAGGGGAGCGGTGAGACCGACCGCGGCGAGACGCTTGACGAAGGCGCGGCGGTCCATCCGCCCGTCCTTCACCTGACCGATCATCGAACGCAGCTCTTTGTCCAGCATGGTTGTCCCCCGTCTGGTTCCGGCATGGATGCAGGCGGCCGCTCGCGACCGCCGGGTTTGGCTGGCGGTAGATGGCACACCGAATGGGGTGCACGTCAACTGGGACCGTGTGTATGCAAACGGTCTTCTGGCTGTCCGTTGGGCAAAATTGCGCTCCGCAGCCCATCCGTTCGGCAATCCAGCAGCAAAATCTGCTGGATTGCGCGCTGCACTGCGGAAAATTTGTTCGCTGGATCAGACGAAGTATCGAGGCCGATTCTACGCCACGGACATGTCGAGCGGCGGCGCGACGTGATCCGGCAACGGACAGACGTAAGGTGTCCTGGCCGTCCGCTTCTGAAGATCGGTCTTGGCGGCCTTGATCAGCTCCGGTTCCGTCAGCGCCTTGATGCCGAGACCGGCCATGGCCTTGGCCGCCTGCACCATGGCCTTGTGCGCGTGCGGGCTCTTGCCCTGCGCCACCACCTGCCAGGTGTGGAAGGGCGTGCCGATTGCAACCGTCGGTGCGTGCACCTGCACCGTCGGCACCACCCAGCTCACGTCGCCGACATCGGTCGAGCCGACGAGCGGGTTGCGCTTGGCATCGAGCGGCACCAGGAAGTCGGCCAGCGGCCGATCGGTCGGCTCCATGCCGATCGCGTAGTAGACGGAGGCGATGTCCTTGTCGCTCAAGGTCGCACGGATCTGGCCAGCAAAGCTCTTGTCCGCATCGTCGAAATGCGGCGGTCCGAGCTCTTCCATCACCTGGTGCAGCGCCTGCTCCAGCGGCCCGTTCGGCAGGATGTTGGAGACCGCGGAGATGATCTTCATTTCGACCTTGGTCTCGGTCATTAACGCCGCGCCTTGCGCGATCTTGGACACGCGCTCGACCAGCTCGTTCATGCCGGGAAGATCGCGCGCGCGGATCGAATAGCGCACGCGCGCATGGGCCTGCACCACGTTGGGCGCGATGCCGCCGGTGTCGAGCAGCGCGTAGTGCACGCGCGCGTCGCTCGGCATGTGCTCGCGCATGTAGTTGACGCCGACATTCATCAATTCCACCGCATCGAGCGCCGAACGGCCGAGATGTGGCGAGGCCGCCGCATGCGAGGTGCGGCCGGTGAAGGTGAAATCGGCGCGCGTATTCGCGAGCGACGGCGTCACCGCCACTTCCCAGAAGCTGTGCGGATGCCAGGTGATGGCGATGTCGGCGTCTTCGAACGCGCCGGAGCGCACCATGAAGGCCTTGGCGGCGCCGCCTTCTTCCGCAGGGCAGCCGTAATAGCGCACGCGGCCGGGCACCTTGTTCTCCGCCAGCCAGTCCTTCACCGCCGTCGCGGCGAGCAGCGCGGCGGAACCGAGCAGGTTGTGACCGCAGCCATGGCCATGGCCGGCGGTCTCGATCGGGCGATGCTCGGCGACACCCGCCTCCTGGCTGAGGCCCGGCAGCGCATCGTACTCGCCCATGAAGGCGATGACCGGACCGCCCTCGCCCCACTCGCCGATCAGCGCAGTCGGGATGCCGGCGACGTTCTCGGTGATGCGGAATCCCTGATGGCGCAGCTCGGCGAGATGCTCGGCGGCGGACCGCGCCTCGGTGTAGCAGACCTCAGGCATGCCCCAGACCCTGTCGCTGAGGTCGATGAAACGTTCCTTGATCGTATCGATGCCACGCCAGATGTCGCTGCGGTTGTCCATGCTTGTCGTCCGTGATCCCTTGGTCAAACGAAGCGGCAATGGTTAGCAGCTTCACTGCACGGCGCCTAGCACCGCGCCGGACAGCAGCCATGCGGTGGCGGCCGGATGACATGACGTCCCGTGCAAGAGGTGTTTCCAGGCCTTTCGAAAATTTCACGCAGCGTTCTCCCGAATAGTTGGGAACGAGGCTTTCAAGACCGCCTGCTCCGGCCTAAATTAGGCGTGCTTCGCGCGTCGCTCCGCCAGCCTTGCCGGAGCGATGCTCTCAGCCAGGAGAACTCCATGTCCACCCTGACCGAATGGAGAGTGCCGCCGGCGAACCAGCCGCGGGCGAGCGACTACGGTTTCGATCTCGACCGCGCGCTCGGCTCCGTCGTCGGCCTGCACGCCATCATCCCCCCGGACGCCTTCAGTGCCGAGACGCTGGGCACCGAACGCGCCGGCAACGGCGTCGTGATCGACGACGGGCTGGTGCTCACGATAGGCTATCTCATCACCGAGGCAGAATCGGTCTGGCTGCACCGCGCCGATGGGCGCGTGGTGGAGGGCCATGCGCTCGGCTTCGATTCCGAGACCGGGTTCGGGCTGGTGCAGGCGCTCGGCCAGCTCGACATTGCGCCGCTGCCGCTCGGCTCGTCGGCGGCGACGCGGATCGGCGACCGCGTCGTGGTCGGCGGCGCCGGTGGACGCACGCGCTCGGTTGCGAGCCAGGTCGTGGCCAAGCAGGAATTCGCCGGTTACTGGGAATATCTGCTGGATGAGGCCATCTTCACCTCTCCCGCACATCCGAACTGGGGCGGCACGGCGCTGCTCAACGAACGCGGCGAGCTGATCGGCATCGGCTCGCTCCAGCTCGAGCGCGAACGTGACGGCAAGGCCGAGCACGTCAACATGATCGTGCCGATCGACCTCCTGAAGCCGATCCTGGACGATCTGCGCAAGTTCGGCCGCGTCAACAAGCCGGCACGGCCCTGGCTCGGGCTCTTCTCGACCGAGATCGACAACCGCGTGGTGGTGATCGGGATCTCCGCCAATGGCCCGGCCGCCCGCGCCGAGCTCAAGACCGGCGACGTCATTCTCGCCGTGAACGGCGACAAGGTGACGAGCCAGACCGCCTTCTACAAGAAAATGTGGGCGCTCGGCGCCGCCGGCGTCGACGTGCCGCTCACCGTTCATCATGAAGGCGTCACCTTCGACGTCACGGTGACGTCGACCGATCGCTTCAAGCTCTTGAAGGCGCCGAAGCTGCACTGATCCCAACGGCTTTGAGGAAGCGGGCGATGACCGAGGCCGTGGTGGACGACATCGTGGCCGTGCTGCCGCCGCTGCTCAACGCGCTGGAAGCACTCGGCTTCTTCCAACGGCATCTGCATCCGCCAGCCTTCGCCTCGGTGATGGATGCGATCGGCACGCCGGACGAGGCGCTGCAGACGGCGCACGCCGCAATCGGGGATTGGCCGGAGCAGTTCGCTGGCCTGCGCGAGCGGCTCGATCGCGCCTGCGGCGAGACGCTCGCTGCCTTTGCCGGCATCCGTGAGGTCGAGCGTGGCCATGGCGATCTCGTCGCGGTGTTCCGCGCTCTGCGCCATGTCCCGCGCGCGCAGGAGGCGCTTTATCCGCTGGCGGTTAAGTTTCCGCCCGTGAGCGGCTTCTTCCTCAACGCCGCCAATCGCGACAATGCGGATTTGTTGTCGAAGCTCGAAGCCGGCGCGAGCGAAGATACCGGCATTTTCCACGACCACAACGAGCCCGGCAGCCGCGGCGGCTTTTCGGTCTATGTCCCCGAATATTACACGCCCGAGCGTGCCATGCCGCTGGTGATGGCGCTGCATGGCGGCAGCGGCAACGGCCGTGGCTTTCTGTGGAGCTGGCTCCGCGACGCCCGCAGTCTCGGCGCGATCCTGGTGGCGCCGACTGCGACCGGGCCAACCTGGGCGCTGATGGGCGACGACACCGACACGCCGAACCTCATGCGCATCCTCGAGGTGGTGCGCAGCCGCTGGAGCATCGACCCCTCGCACCTGCTGCTGACAGGCATGAGCGATGGCGGCACCTTCTGCTACGTCACCGGCCTCGACGGCGCCTCGCCTTTCACGCATCTCGCGCCTGTTGCGGCGACCTTCCATCCGCTGATGGCGGAAATGGCCGACGCAACGCGCCTGCAAGGCCTGCCGGTCTTCATCACTCACGGCAAGCTCGACTGGATGTTTCCGGTGCAGACCGCACGGCAGACGCAGGCGGCACTCTCCGCCGGCGGTGCCGACGTCACCTATCGCGAGGTCGACGACCTCAGCCACACCTATCCGCGCGAGATCAATGCGGAGCTGATGGAGTGGCTGAATGGAGAATGAACAACCTCTCCTTAGATGCGCCGCATGGTCGCGGAACCATCACTCCGGGCCGACGTTATTGCCCGTCACCGGAGGTTCGCCATGCAGACTTTTTTTGGAATGATCCTGGGCGCGCTGCTGCTTGCGTGCGGCGTCTACATCTATGATTCCATGCAGACGTCGTCGGTCGCCAAGGGTGAGGTCGCGACGACCAACCGTACCATCGTGAACTGGGACGTCGCCAAGGCCGATTGGGATGCGCTGCGCGATCGCGCGCACAAGGACTGGGTCCGCATCTCGTCGAAGTAATTTCGTCCGATCGACATGAACAAGGCGCCGTCGCGAACTCCGCGACGGCGCCTTTCTGTTGCGTCCTGAAATATCGCCGGCTCAGTTCATCTTGGCCTTGCGGGCGTCGGCAATGACCTGCTCGAACTCGGCCATGCTGAGCGCGCCGGGTACGCGATACTTGCCCACGATGAAGGACGGGGTGCCGTGGAAGCCGAAAGCTTCAGCCTGCTCGTTGTTGCGCTTGAGGATGGCGTCGACGTCCTTGGCGTGCCCGGTGAGATCGCGCTTCAATCGGTCCATGTCGACCCCGGCGGCCGCCAGCAGCTCGTTGATGCGCGGCTCGGTCAGGCGCGAGCTGACGCCGATCATGGCGTCATGGGCCTGGTGGTACTTGCCCTGGAATTTGGCGGCCAGCGCGCTCCGCGCCGCGGTGACCGAAACCGGCCCGAGGATCGGCCAGTCCTTCATCACCAGCCGCACCTTGCCGTCATCCTGGACGACCTGGCGCAGCTCGGGCTCGAGCTTGCGGCAATAGGGACAATTGTAGTCGGACCATTCGACGATGGTGATGTTGCCGTCGGGATTGCCTGCGACGGGCGTGTCGGGATCGCGCAGCACCTTGGCCTCGGTCAGCACCTCGTCATCGCCGGCCGCCGCGCGCGCCCGGACGATGCCACCCACCGCAAGAGCACCCGCTCCGATCAGCGTCAAGGCTGCGCGCCGCGTCGGCGCAAGGCCACTCTTCCCAAATCCGGTCATATCTCGTCCCGTTCCGGCCCCATCTTGCGGATATACGCCCGCGGACCGGCCATGTTACGGGTCATATAGAATGCCGCGGGCGCGATTGCCACGCGAATCGCGCCCGGCTCAACTAGACCGCCGGGCGAGGCAGCATCGCCATCAACGTCCCGCTCATCGTGGCGATCAGCGTGGTCTTGCCGTCATGCTCGGCGTAGGCCTTTGCCTCGCAGAAGGTCAACGTACGGCCGGGCTTGACCACTTCGGCCTTGAAGACGAAACGCTCGCCGCGGGCGGGCGCGAGCAGCGTGGTCTTGAATTCGACGGTGAGGATACCGGCCTCCGGCGGCATTAGGCTGAAGGCCGCAATGCCGCAGGCGTTGTCGAGCCCCGCCGCGATGATGCCGGCATGGATGAAACCGTTCTGCTGTGTGAGGGCCGGTGCATGCAGCATCGCCAGCTCGACCTCGCCCGGTGCGAGGCGGACGATCACGATGCCGAGCGTGCGCATGGCCGGCTGGCCATCGAACATGGCGATGGCCGCCGCGCGGTAGCCCGGATTTTTCGGCTCGAAGGCTGTCATGGCTCACACCTCGGCAGGTTCCGCAAGATGCCTCGAGGCTGCTTCGCGAATGGCATCGGCGAACGGCGCGGACTTCCGCAATTGACGGTCCATGTGCACGCCGGTGATCTCGCATGTCGCGGCGAGCTCGCCAGTCTCGGCATTCGTCATGTCGCGCCGGAAGCGGATCGACTTGTCCCTGATCTCGAGCAGATGGCTGCGGATCTCGACGATGTCGCCGGCGAGCAGCTCGCGCTTGTAGGCGATGTTCTGCTGCACCGCGGCCATGCCGCGGCCGGAGGAGCGCAAATAGCTCGGCGTCAGGCCAATGCGAGCGAACAGATTCCAGTTGGCCTCGTCGAACTTGCCGACATACCACATGATGTTCATGTGCCCGACATGGTCGCATTGCCATGGATAGACCGTGCCGCGATAGGTTGCCTCCTGCTCCATCGCAATTCCTCCCGCAATTTCGTCCTTGATCGTTGATACGGTAGCGTATCAAACCCGTGTCGCGTTAGCAATACGGCACCGTATCAAGTCCGGGTGAGGCTTCCTTCATGAGCGACGGCAAGGGCGATGTCTGGGTCGAGGCTGGATTTGCCGAGCTCGCCCGTGCGGGGGTGGAGGGCGTGCGGGTCGAGGTGCTCGCCAAGAACCTCGGCGTCACCAAGGGCGGGTTCTACCGGCGCTTCGCCGATCGCGCCGCGCTGCTCGAGGCCATGCTGGAAGCCTGGCGCAAGGGCCGCATCGCCGCGATCGCGCAGCAGACAAGCCTTGACGGGCAAGCGCCGCGCGAACGGCTGAAGGCGGTGATCCAGCTCTATTCCGAGCGGCTCAATCCGGAAGGCATGGCGATCGAGCTTGCGATCCGGCAATGGGCCCGCTCGGACGAGAACGCCGCTGCGGCGGTGGCGAGCGTCGACGCGGCGCGGCTCAAACACGTCGGCGACCTCTATCGCGCCACCGGCCTTGCGACCGAGGAGGCCGACGCGCAGGCCTTCCTGTTCTACTGCTTCATCTTCGGCCAGAGCCTGTTGTTCGTCGAGAGCGGTCCGCGCAAGCGGTCGCAGCTCGTGGCGAAATCGGCCGAGAAGCTGCTCGACTGAGCCAGATCCGGACCCGAAGGGCCGCGTAAGCGTCAAGAGTGCAGCGGTTTTCCGAAAAGATCGTGCGCCAAAATACAGGCGAAAAGGCCGGAGCGTTGCTCCGGCCTTCGTAGCATTCGAAGCTCAGGCGGCGCCCTTCAGCTTCTTGGTGCATTCGCTGTAATAGCCGCCGCCCTTCTGGATCCACTTCAAGCCGCCGTTGCCGTTGGTGGTCTTGTTGGCATTGTACTGGTCGACGCAGGTGTGCAGGCGCGCCTTGCCGGCGGGCTCCTTGGCATATTTCGGATCGACCGCGTTCGGGTAGATCGCAGGTCCGGCCGGCAGGGCCGGCGCCGCCGCGGCGGGCGCCGCCTCCTTCTTGGCCTGCTTCGGCTCCGCGGGAGCCGTGGGCGCTGCCGCGGTCGGCGCCGCGGCGGGCGCCGCATCGGCACCGCATTGGGCCTTGCGGAAGTCATTCCACTTCATGGTGCCGAGCGAGCCGTCCTTCTTGGCGGCCTGGTACTTCGCGCTACACTCCTGCGCGGTCAATGCCTGCGCCGGCGCGCTCGCCAGCAATGCCGCGACACCCGACGCTGCGATCGCACACAACAATTTCGTCTGAATGGTCATCCTTGGGTCTCCTGCTTGGTCTTCCCTGACGGAAGTGAATTGAGGATTGCTATCCTAGCGTGCCGAACGCTTGCGACAAGGATGCGATGCCTTGCGCCGGCAAAATATAGTGATCCCGCCGCTTCACTCATTCATGTCGCGTTCAGCAACACGAGCCGACGTTTCAGCCCTTCGCAATTCTCGCAAGCAGAGTGCACCACATGACCTTCACGTCCCGCCTCGCCGCCGTCGCGCTCGCCTCCCTGCTCCTCACCGGCACCGCCTTCGCGCAGACCACCGCACCGGCCGCCAAGACCGACACTGCCGCCACTGTCCCCGACAAGAAGGCAACGAAGGAGCGATCGGCGGAATCGCTGGAATGCTCGAAGCAAGCGGACGCCAAGGGATTGAAGGGGAAGGAGCGCAAGAAATTCCGTCGCGAATGCAAAAAGGAGGCGAAGGCCGGCAGCGCAGTCGCCGCTCCCGCAGCTCCCGCCGCCGACAAGAAATAAGCCCGTCACGCTTCCTTCCGAGCATCCGCGGAAGGCGTCGCGCATTGCGGCATGACGAGCCTGCAATTGTGCGGCTCGGGCGGATTTGCGATAAGGTGGCGTGAAGCAAATCACCGCCTCCCTGTCGTTCGAATGGCCGAGCCGTGCCAAGATCCTGAGCACGGTGGAGACGCTCGTCATCGGCACCGCCGGCGGCCTCGCGTTTCTGCTCGCCGGCCTGCCCGGCGGGCTGATCTCCGGCTCGATGATCGCGGTCGGGATCGCCGCAATTGCCGGCCGCCAGCTGAGCCTGCCGCCGATCCTGACCCAGACCGTGCTGGTGCTGCTCGGCATCTCGCTGGGCTCGGTCGTCTCGCGCCATTTGCTTCAGCAGGTCAGCGCCTATCCTCTCACGATCGGCCTGCTGGCGCTCGCCACCTTCTGCTCCACGTTCGGCTCGAGCTATTACCTCCAGCGCATCCATGGCTGGGACCGCACCTCGGCTTTCCTGGCCGGCAGCCCCGGCGCGCTGTCGCAGATCACGATCCTGGCGGTCGAGCGCGGCGCCGACCTGCCGGGCATTGCGGTGGTGCAGACCATGCGCGTCATCATCCTGACCGCCGCGCTGCCGATGGTGCTGGCGATTGCAGGCGTCGCGCCCTCGGCTGCGCCGTCGCTGGCGACGACCATCGCCTCGCCGCTCGATCTCCTCGAGCTGGCCGCCGCGTCGCTGGCGGCAGCGCTCGTGTTGCGGCTGATCAGGTTTCCCGCGAGCTGGATGTTCGGCGCGATGATCGCCTCCAGCGTGCTGCATGGTGCCGGATGGGTCGAGGGCGGCCTGCCGGATTGGGTGCGCGGCGTGGCGCTGATCGGGATCGGCGCACTGATCGGCAGCCGTTTCGCGCGGATGCGGATCAAGACGCTCGCCGGCCACCTCAGCGCGGCCCTGGGCTCGTTTGCCGTGGCCATCGCCGTCTCCGCCATCTTCGTCGGCATCGTGGCGCTCACCACCCAGGTCAAATTCTCAGACGTCGTCGTCGCCTTCGCGCCGGGCGCGATGGACGCGATGCTGGCGCTGGCCTTGACGCTGCACATCGACCCGATCTTCGTCGGCGCCCATCACCTGTCGCGTTTCGTCTTCGTGACGATCGCAACGCCGGGCATCGTGCATCTGTTCGGGCGCACGCAGGACGACGTGGACGATTGACGGGGCGCGGCTCTCGTAGCGGAGCTCCGCTTCCGTAGGGTGGGCAAAGCGAAGCGTGCCCACCATCGACTGGCATGAATGACGATGAATGGTGGGCACGGCGCGCGAAGAGCGCGCCTTTGCCCACCCTACGGCAGTTGTGTGCGCTTCGCCGTCCGCACGAATCCCCACGCGGCGATCGCGGCCATCAAGAGCGAGATCAGCACGTTGTAGCCGGCGAGCGAGAGGCCGAGGAAGCGCCACTGCACCTCGTCGCAGCGCACCACCTTCACGGTGTCGAGCTTCGACAAGAGATCGGCGGCGCTGCCGAGATTGACGACGGGCCCGGAGCAGTCGGTCGGCCCCTTCCAGAACCCCCACTCGACCCCGGAATGGTAGGCCCCGAGACCGGCATTGACGAGCGTCGCCAGGGCGAGGATCGCGAGCCCCGCCAGCAGCAGCGGCCGCGGCGCGCCGCTCCGCGCCGCCAGCGCCGTGAGCGCACCGAGCGGTATTGCGAGGTAATAGGCGTAGCGCTGCTCCAGGCACAATGGACAGGGCAGGATCTCCAGGACGAGCTGGAAGAACCAGGCGCCCGCAATCGTGGCTGCGCCGATCAGCGTGACCAGGACCGCGGCGGTCAGCGCGGGGCTCGTGGCGGCCGGCTTGAACGCAGGTATGGCGGCACTCTCGGTGGTCACGGCAGCCTCTTTGGCATCTCTCGCGCCCAAGCCTCTAGCCCCGGCCCATGCGGCTGTCGAGAACGGCTGACATCACTTTGGCGCGGGTTGACCCCGCCCCGTCCATGGCTATAGTCCGCCGGCTTCGCGACGCCGCCTATGGGGCCGACCGAGGGCCCCTGTGGCGGAACTGGTAGACGCGCTCGACTCAAAATCGAGTTCCGCAAGGAGTGCTGGTTCGATTCCGGCCAGGGGCACCACGATAAAAACACTAATAATAACTATGCCTTAAGCCGTTGGTTTCGATTCCGGATTTCTCCGGAAAATTTTCGCGATGCATTGAAACCACAAGTAAAAGTTGCTCCAGCCGTCCGTTTGTTGGCATTTTTGTCGGTATCGGCCGAACAAACGTTCACGCGAATTTCGCTATTCCCGACGAGGGAATTGAGCAGATGGCCCGCAGGAACGACGGCTGAACTTTCCACTCGATATACGTACCAATCGCCGCTGGATATTGTGAACAGATCGGTCTCCCGGTGCACGGGGGCTTTGTCCCTCCGCGTCACATGCGCGGAAACGCAGAAGCAGGGCATAGGACTTGTCGAACATCAATCTCAAGCTTCTCCATACCTTCCTGCTTGCAGCTGAGCACGAAAGCTTCCGGAAGGCCGCCGAGGAATCGAACCGGTCTCCTTCTGCGGTCAGCATGCAGATCCGCGACTTGGAGGAGCAGATCGGCGTTCTCCTTTTTCGCAGAACGCCGCAGAAAGTATTGCTGACATCTGAGGGGCGAATTCTGTTCGAGCAGGCAAAGCGCGCCCTCCAGGAAGTTCAGTCCGGGCTGGATTTGCTGAGCGAGTCAGCACAGTCCCGCAGCCGTCACATTCGCATGGCCTGCGTTCCGACGCTCGCGTCCGGATGGCTGCCCAACATCCTGGCGACATTCAAGGTCCGCTATCCGCGGAGCCAGGTCCAGCTCATGGAGCTCTCCACGACACCTATGCTTGAACTCCTCAAGCGGCAGGATGTCGAGTTCGGTATTGGTCCGCAAGTCCCCGACATGGGGGACTATGAGTTCGAGCCGATGCTTGAGGACCCCCTTTTTGCCTGCGTACCGCCGGTGTTCGACGAGGGGCAAGCAAGCACGGGATTCGCCGATCTGGTGGACAAGCCGGTCATCCTGCTGTCGAAAACGACAGCCGTGCGAGGGTTGATCGACGAGACGCTGGAGACGCTCCACGTCCGGCTCGATGTTCAATTTGAAGTTCAGGCCGCCACGACGGCGGTGGCACTAGCCGCGTCCGGCCTCGGCATCGCGATCGTGCCACGAGTCGCGCTGGTGCAGGCTGGCGTGCAGCGGTTTCGTGTGGTCCCGCTCTCCGATCAAATCAAGCTTCGCCAGATTGGCTTGATTACCACGCGCAGCTCGGTCAGGCGCCCGAACACCGAGCAGCTGATCTCTTTGATCCGCTCAAGTCTTTCCCAGCTGCGCTGACGCCCTCCCGCTCAGAGCAGCTTCAGGAGCGCATCCACGACCTGACTGGTCGTCGCATTGCCGCCGATGTCCCGTGTCCTCAGCGCTGCATCCTCCAACCCGGCGCACACGGCAGCTTCCATCCTGTCGGCACCAAGGCGCAGCCGATCATCGCGATAGCGCCGGTCCAGGCGTCTCAGCATCAGTATCGCAGCCAGGATCGTTCCATAGGGATTGGCCAGCCCCTTTCCTGCTATGTCGGGCGCCGAGCCATGCGAAGCTTGAAAGAAGCCGATTCCATCACCGACTTCTTCCGACGGAGACATGCCCATGCCGCCGACCGTCGCGGCACCGAGATCGGAAATGATGTCGCCGAACATGTTCTCGGTGACGATGACGTCGAAATGCGATGGCTTGTTGACGAGATGAACGGTCATCGCATCAACAAGGACGTGCTCGGCTTCAATGTCGGGATAGTCCTTGGCCACCTCGTCGAAGACGGAACGGAAGAACGCATATGTGCGCAGGACATTGGCCTTGTCGCAACAGGTGACCCGGCGCCGGCCGTCCTTTGGCGAGCCGTTACGCGATCTGGCGAGGTCGAACGCGAACCGGACGATACGCTCGATACCTTTCCTAGTCTGAACTAGCGTGTCGACTGCGACTTCCTCCCTCAGCAGCGCACCCGCGCCGCGCGCGGCGTAGAGCCCCTCGCTATTCTCCCTGACGATGACGTAATCGATCGACCCCGGATGCCCGAGCGGAGACGGCACGCCCTTGTAGAGCCTAATGGGCCGCACGTTGGCATACAGATCCAACTTGAAGCGAAGTGAGAGCGTGAAATCAAGTCCGGCTTCGGTTCCGTCAGGGTGAACCACACCGGGAATGCCAGCCGCACCATGGAGAATGGCGTCCGCCGCGCGACAGCCCTCGAACGAGGTCGCCGGAAAGGAGTCTCCCGTTTCGAGAAAGTGAGTGGCACCCGCCGGGTATTCCACGAACTGGAGCGTGCCGGTCCGGACACCAGCCTGCAGCACCGCAACCGCCGCACGAGCGACTTCCGGTCCGATGCCATCTCCGTGCACGACCGCAATTTTGTAACTGTCCTTCATGATACTCGCTCGGTTGATTGTAGTGGTCTCGTCTCTTCCCTCGCAGCCACGAATGCGCAAGGTCACGCATCGGCGCGCCACGTTGGGTGAAGCGTCGATCAGATGTG
Source organism: Bradyrhizobium sp. CCBAU 11357 (assembly GCF_028128865.1). Classification (NCBI taxonomy): domain Bacteria; kingdom Pseudomonadati; phylum Pseudomonadota; class Alphaproteobacteria; order Hyphomicrobiales; family Nitrobacteraceae; genus Bradyrhizobium; species Bradyrhizobium sp. CCBAU 11357. The sequence goes on from NZ_LBJW01000107.1 coordinate 168,610, forward strand.
TATCGTCACGACTGATCGCGAAGCCGACAGAATGATCGGTCAGTCCAGCTTGATCCAGACTCCCTTCGTGTTGAGGTACTCATCGAGCTGTTCGGTGCCGCCTTCACGGCCATATCCACTCATCTTGTAGCCGCCGAAAGGCAATGCAGGATCGATCGCGTGATAGGTGTTCACCCAGACCGATCCCGCCCGAAGACTGCGCGAAATGATGTGGGCCTTGCTCACGTCACGCGTGAAGACACCCGCCGCAAGCCCGTATGGTGTCGCATTGGCGCGCTCCATGGCTTCATCGAGCGTGTCGAACGGCAGTGCGGAAATGACCGGACCAAAGATTTCGTCACGGGCGATCTGCATGTCGTCGGAGACGCCGGCGAACACGGTCGGCTCGACGAAGTTGCCCTTCGCGAAACTCCCCTCTCTCAGTCTTCGGCCTCCGGTCACGACCTTCGCGCCCTGGTCGCGTCCGCTGTTCAGGAAGCCTTCGACCTTGTCGAGCTGTCGCTCGGAAACGAGGGGTCCGATCTCCGTCATGGGATCAGCTCCGTCGCCGATCTTGAGGGCCGAAGCGAACTTTCCGAGCCGTTCGACCAACTCGTCGTGGATCGCTCGCTCGACGAACAAGCGGGAGCCGGCGATGCAGATCTGGCCCGAATTGGCGAACGCTGCCATCGCGGCAATCGGGACAGCCTTGTCGAGGTCCGCGTCGGCGCAGACGATGACCGGCGACTTTCCGCCAAGCTCGAGGGATACCCGTTTGAGATTGCCGGCCGACGCTCGGATGATCGCCTGGCCAGTGGCAGTGGATCCCGTGAAGACGATCTTGTCGACACCGGGATGTTCGGCCAAAGGCGCGCCGGCCTCGTGGCCGGTCCCGGTCACGACGTTGACGACGCCGGGCGGCACACCTGCCTCGTTCATCAAATCCGCGATCAGCAGGGGCGTTAGCGGCGCCTCTTCGGAAGGCTTGAGCACGATGGTGCAGCCGGTCGCGAGCGCAGGTCCGATCTTCCAAACCGAAGCAGCGGTGGGCGCGTTCCAAGGGATGATCGCGCCGACCACGCCGACCGGCTCCTTCCGCGTGAACGAAACTATGTCGCCGGGAAGCGAATTGTCGATCGTCTGCCCATGAATCGCCGTCGCCATGCCGGCGTAGTATCTGAGCATGCCGAGCACGCGAAGCTTGTTCGCCCGCGTCCTGACGATCGGCATACCCATGTCGGCGGTGTCGGACCGACTGATCTCCTCCCAATGCTTCTCGAACAGATCGGCAATGCGCAGGAGCAGAGCCTGTCGCTCGAACGGTTTGAAGCGGCTCCACGGTCCCACGAAGGCGCGCCGGGCGGCGGTAACGGCAATGTCGATGTCGCCAGCATCGCCACGCGGGACACGGCCGATCACTTCGCCAGTCGCGGGATTGCGCGTCTCGAGGACTTTTCCCGAGCGGGCCTCAACCCACGCGCCATCGACGAACATCTTGCGAGTTCGGCCATCTACGGGAAATCGGATATCGGTCATTGTCATTGGATCGGTCGTCCCTGTCTCAACACTCGTTCTCGGTCTAGGCTGCCGGCTTCGTCTTTCGAAGGAGCCGCGCCAGGTCGGAAATATAGGCTTGGCCATGGCCGCTCTCGACCACAGCCGCGATCGCAGTGCCGACACCGTCTGCGATCACTTTGGATGCGCCGGAGTTGCTCGCCATCATCCGGTAGTAGGAGATATCCTTTAGCGCATTATCGATAAAGAACGGGATCGTGCCGGTATCGCCCGTCACGACGCCTCCTTTGGCAAGGACGTCGACGAAGACCGCCGGATCGACGCCTGCATCGGCGGCCTGCGCCGCGGCCTCGCCAAGCAGCGCCATGAAGCCGATCGATACATAATTATGGAGCAGCTTGAGCCGGTGGCCGAAACCCACCGGGCCGACATGTTCCACTCTCTCGGTGAAAGAGGCAAGAACCGCGCGGACGCTGCGAAGGTCGGCTTCGTCGCCGCCAACCAGAAGGTTCAGCGTTCCTTCTTCCGCGTGCCTGGCGGTGCGCGTCATGGGCGCATCGAGAAAGCGTCCACCCGCCGCCTCGACCGCGGCGGCCATCCGCAATGTCGAGTCCGGCAGCGCCGTCGAGCAATCGACAATGATGGTGCCCTTACGGAGGCCAGACAAAACGCCCGCTTCGCCCGTCAGGATTGCTTCGACCTGAGGCGAACCCGTTACGCAGAGGATGATAACATCCGATGCGCTCGCGACCTCACCGGGCGTCTTGCAGGCCGCGGCCCTGAGGCTGAGGAGATCGTCAACGGGTTGATTGCCCGGATGGTCGAGAAAGGCCAGAGGAAAGCTGCCCCGCGCCAGGACATTCTTTGCGATTCCATGGCCCATCAGACCTACACCGACAATTCCGACTCTCAGCTTAGTCATCTCATTCATCGTTCATGCAAGCCTCTCGTGAATGGCGGCGTAGATGATCTGTTGCTCTGTCGCCTGATCGCGTCGACGATCTTCCCGCGCTTGGCGGCCACGATCCGATGGACAGCGCCAGCAATTCTGGCAGGTAAGAGCGGATCACGACGCTAGCCGAGCCCGCATCCGCAGATGCTCCGCGCGGCTCATCTGGTCGGCGCAACGTTGCGGCACCGACCCGTGGCGGCGCGACCGGATTTGAAGGCCGACCCGAGCCGTGCTCTTGCGCTGGATAGGCCGCTTGCAACCATCGTTTCCTCGCCTGCGACAGGCTTCCTTCTTGATGGCGCAAGATGAGCGGCGTCGTCCGGTTCCATGCAAGGCGCTTTTTCTGACCTCCCGTTTGGTTTTTCTGATCTGCCGGCCTTTCCCCCGGTGGTCGGAAAACCCACGGGTTTACTTCCGGCATGCCGAGGCACGTCGCCGGTCCAACGAGCGCCGCAGTGTCACCCGGACATCGGCCCGTGAGAAAAACTGACACCCCGTTCAGAATTACTGCGCTACGCCAGCATTGCTTCAGCACTCTGCCGAGAATTAGATCCACAAATATCAATCATAACGAAGCCAAGTCGACTTGGCGGACAGACGGGGGAACCGCGATGAGTCAGACCACCACCTATGCCGGTGCCGCCGGCGCTGCCAAGTCGGCGATCGAGACTTCGACCATTCGCGCCATCTCCTGGCGACTGATCCCGTTCCTGGTGCTGGCCTACTTCTTCTCCTACCTCGACCGCGTCAATCTCGGCTTTGCCGCGCTGACCATGAATGCGGACCTGAAATTCTCCCCGTTGGTGTTCGCCTGGGGCGCCGGCATCTTCTTCATCGGGTATTTCATCTTCGAGGTGCCGAGCAATCTCGCGCTGGAGAAATTCGGCGCCAGCCGCTGGATCGCCCGGATCATGGTGACCTGGGGCATCATCTCGGCGCTGATGGCGATGGTCAGCGGCGAGACCAGCTTCTACATTCTCCGCTTTCTGCTCGGTGTCGCCGAGGCCGGTTTCTTCCCCGGCATCATCCTCTATCTCACCTATTGGTACCCGGCCGAGTACCGCGGCCGCTTCATCGCGGCCTTTGCGATCGCGGTCCCCGTATCCACCGTGATCGGCGCACCGATCTCGGGCTTGCTGCTCGGGCTCGACGGCCTCATGGGGTTGAAGGGCTGGCAATGGCTCTTCATCATCGAGGGCATTCCGTCGGTGCTGCTCGGCATCGCCACCTGGTTCTATCTCACCGACAAGCCGGAGAAGGCGGATTGGCTCTCGGCCGAGCAGAAGACCTGGCTCAAGGCCAAGCTTGATTCGGAGGTTGCAGCCAAGAAGGCGGTCAAACATCTGTCTCTTGGCGAAGCGCTGACCTCGCCGAAGGTGATCACGCTGAGCCTGATCTATTTCGGCTTCGTCGGCGCGCTCTATGGCATGCAGTTCTGGCTGCCGCAGATCGTCAAGGCGTTCGGCCTCACCAACGCCCAGACCGGATTCGTCACCGCGATCCCGTATCTGTTCGGGACCATCGCCATGATCCTGTGGGCGCGGCATTCGGATGCCACGCGTGAGCGCGTGTTCCATGTCGGCGCACCGCTGATCCTGACTGCTGTTGCGCTCGCCGTGTCCTCCTATCTCACCGATCCCACGCTGACGATGGTGGCGCTGACGGTAGCCGCGATCGGCGTGTTCTGCTGCTTCGGCGTGTTCTGGACGTTGCCGACCGCATGGCTCTCGGGCACTGCGGCCGCCGGCGCCATCGCGCTGATCAACTCGATCGGCAACCTCGCAGGCTTTGGCGGTCCTTATCTGATCGGCTGGGTCAAGGAAGCGACGGGGCAAACCTCGACCGGCCTGCTCGTGCTTGCGGTCCTGCCGCTGATCGCCGGGGTCCTGGTGTTCATCGGCGGCCACGACAGCAAGCACGAGTTCGGCGAGCCGGGACGGTAGCCCTTCCAGCATCGCCCGGTAGATCCTAGCCCCATTCCCAACTTGGGGGATGGGGAGTCACGACGACTGCGGTCAGGAGCGATGAGGGCTCGACTGGAGTGCCCCGATCCTTTGCTAGACCTGGACCGAAGTTAGCTTTTTCAGGCAGCGCAACGCAAATGACGACCGGCTGTGGCGGATGCCAGGGATGCGATAGAGCTTTTCGCGCAGGAAGCGTTCATAGCCGGCGGTGCTTTCGACCGCGACCTTCACAATGTAATCGTAATCTCCGGTGGTGAGATAGGCCTCGATCACCTCCGGCAAATTCGTCAGCATTTGGCCAAAGCGTTCGAGCATCTCCTCGTCGTGACGATCGAGCGTCAGCTCTATGATGACCGTTTCGGGCAGGCCAAGCTTGTCCTGATTGAGCAGCGCGACGTAGCCATCGATATAGCCCTGCGTCTCGAGACGCTTCAGCCTGTTCCAGCATGGCGTGGTGGAAAGCCCAATCCTGTCGGCGAGTTGCGCCGTCGTCAGGCGTGCATCCTGCTGCAAGGCGCGCAGGATCTTGCGATCGATCTCGTCTAGCCGAAGCGCATCCTTGCGCGCGGCCTTGACCGGCCTCGAGGCACGTCCGATCGGCACCATACCAAGAACTCCATTCTGGCTCTACGGCTTATATGTGGAATATCCTTATCGCATATCCAGCCTATACCCAGATCAAAAGAACAACAATCCTGGTCTTTGCCAGTACGATGTACTTACAAAATGAGACGTATGCGGTGTTTTTTCTCGAACTCCAGACCAGCGATATGCACGCCGCACTCGGCCGCCTGCTGGACCAGACCCGTGTCGCGGGGCTGCGGCTTGCCGCCGTCAGCGCGCGCGTGGATTCGAACGCCTGCCGCATCTCGGCTTCCATAGATATCGATGACCGCGACGTCGTCGACCGGCTCGTTCGCCGCGTTGGTGCGTTATTCTGCATCGATGCAATCGAGGTGAGAGGTGAAAGCCAATGCCCGACCCCGACCTCATCCATGACATGATCCCGCAAGGCGAGGCGGCTCAATCCGCCGAGCATCCGCCACTGAGGCTGCACGTGCCGGAACCAGCGGTGCGCCCGGGCGGCACGCCAGATTTCTCGAACATCCGCATTCCGCGCGCAGGCCAGGTCAATCGTCCCGCAGTCGACGTGGACGCCGAGACGATTCGTGATCTCGCCTTCTCCGTCATTCGCGTGCTCAATCGCGATGGCGAGGCCGTGGGTCCCTGGGCAGGCACCCTCTCGGACAGCGAATTGCTCGAGGGCTTGCGTCACATGATGACGTTGCGTGCGTTTGACGCGCGGATGCAGACAGCACAGCGTCAGGGCAAGACGTCGTTCTATATGCAGCATATGGGCGAAGAGGCCGTGAGTTGCGCCTTCCGCAAGGCGCTTCTTCCGGGCGACATGAATTTTCCGACCTATCGCCAGGCGGGGCTTTTGATCGCCGGCGGCTACTCGCTGGTCGAGATGGCCTGTCAGATCTACTCCAACACGCACGATCCCCTGAAGGGGCGCCAGCTACCGGTGATGTATTCCTCCAGGGAGCACGGCTTCTTCTCGATCTCCGGCAATCTCGCCACCCAATACATCCAGGCGGTCGGCTGGGCGATGGCGTCTGCGATCAAGAACGACACCAGGATCGCAGTTGCGTGGATCGGCGATGGGGCAACTGCCGAATCCGACTTCCATGCCGCACTGGTGTTCGCCTCGACCTATCGCGCGCCGGTCGTGCTCAACATCGTCAACAATCAATGGGCCATCTCGACCTTCCAGGGCATCGCACGCGGCGGCTCCGGCACGTTTGCGGCGCGCGGTCTCGGCTTCGGCATTCCGGCACTACGTGTCGACGGCAACGACTACCTTGCAGTCCATGCGGTGGCGAAATGGGCCTGCGAACGCGCACGCCGCAACCTCGGCCCGACCCTGATCGAGCACGTAACCTATCGCGTCGGTGCGCATTCTACTTCGGACGACCCAGCGGGCTACCGGCCGAAGACAGAATCCGAAGCGTGGCCGCTCGGAGATCCCGTGATCAGGCTGAAGAACCATTTGATCGTCCGCGGCGCCTGGTCGGAGGAGCGGCACAAGCAGGCTGAGGCGGAGATCCTGGACACAGTCGTTTCGGCCCAAAAGGAAGCCGAGAGCTACGGCACGCTCCATTCCGAGCAACGTCCTTCGGCGCGTGACATGTTCGAGGGCGTATTCGCGGATATGCCGCCACATCTGCGCCGTCAGCGCCAGGAAGCCGGAGTCTGAACCATGACACGGCGGACCATGATCGAGGCGATTCGCGACGCGATGGATGTGATGATGTCGTGCGACAACGATGTCGTCGTGTTCGGCGAGGATGTGGGCTATTTCGGCGGTGTGTTTCGCGCCAGCCAGGGTCTACAGGCGAAATACGGAACGAGCCGTTGCTTCGATACCCCGATCAGCGAGCTCGGCATCGTCGGCATCGCGGTGGGCATGGCAGCTTATGGCCTGAGACCCTGCGTCGAAATCCAGTTCGCCGATTACATGTATCCGGCTTACGACCAGATCGTCTCCGAGGCCGCGCGGCTACGCTATCGGTCGAATGGCCAGTTCACCTGCCCGCTCGTGGTGCGCATGCCGACCGGCGGCGGCATCTTTGGCGGGCAGACGCACAGCCAGAGCCCGGAAGCTCTGTTCACCCATGTCTGCGGCATCAAGACCGTCGTGCCATCGAACCCGCACGACGCCAAGGGTCTGCTGATCTCCGCCATCGAGGACCCCGATCCCGTGATCTTTCTCGAGCCGAAGCGGCTCTATAATGGTCCATTCGACGGGCATCATGACCGGCCGGTGACGCCGTGGTCGAAGCATGATCTCGGCGAAGTCGACGACGGACATTTTGCAATTCCGCTCGGTAGCGCCGCGATCCGCCGGCACGGCGAGGCCGTCACCATCCTCGCCTACGGCACGATGGTTCATGTCGCCGAGACCGCCGCGACCGAAGCCGGTATTGATGCCGAGATCATCGATCTTCGCTCGCTGCTGCCGCTCGATCTCGACACCATCGAAGCCTCGGTCAAGAAGACCGGACGCTGCGTGATCGTGCATGAGGCAACGCTGACCTCCGGATTCGGTGCTGAGCTCTGCGCACTGGTCCAGACGCGATGCTTCTATCATCTGGAAGCCCCCATCGCGCGGGTCGCCGGCTGGGACACGCCCTACCCACACGCACAGGAATGGGACTACTTTCCGGGCCCGGCGCGAGTCAGTCGTGCGCTGATCGAAACGCTGGAGGCTTGAAATGGCCGAGCGCGTGGTCAAGCTGCCCGACGTCGGCGAAGGCATTGCGGAAGCCGAGCTCGTGGAATGGCACGTGAAGGTCGGCGACGTCGTGCGCGAGGACGCCGTGCTCGGCGCAGTCATGACCGACAAGGCGACGGTGGAAATTCCCTCGCCCGCCGAGGGACGGGTCATCTGGCTCGCCGGCAGTGTGGGCGACGTTCTCGCCATCGGCTCGGACTTCGTTCGGCTGGAGGTCGACGGCAAGAGCGCGCACGCGACGGAAGCGGTGAAGCTCGCATCGTCCGCGGCAAGCGCTTCGGCCAAAAAGTCTGATCATGCCGCAAGCGCCCCGCGCGTGCCGGCGAGCGAGCCGCCCAATGCGCGGAGGACGCAGCCATCGGCGGCGCTACTCCGCCACGCAAGCGATCGACCTTTGGCCGCCCCGGCGGTTCGGCTCCGCGCGCGGGAAGCAGGCATCGACTTGCGTCAGATTCGCGGAACGGGCCCGGCCGGGCGGGTCACCCACGATGATCTTGACGCCCATTTGGCGCGCGGTGATATCGGAACGACAGCGACGCCGTATCCCGCGCAAACCGCGGTGACCGACGTCAAGATCGTCGGCTTACGTCGCAAGATCGCCGAGAAGATGTCGATTGCGAGCTCGCGCATTCCGCACATCACCTATATCGAAGAGGTCGATGTCACTGCGCTCGAGGATTTGCGCGCGAAGCTCAACAGCCAGAAGCAGCCGGGCAGGCCCAAACTGACATTGTTGCCGTTCCTGATGCGCGCCATGGTGCGCGCGATCACCGGGCTGCCGCATCTCAATGCCCATTTCGACGACGAGGCCGGGATCGTTCACCAGCACGCGGGCGTTCATATCGGGATTGCCACGCAAACGCCGACCGGCTTGGTGGTCCCCGTCGTCCGGCATGCGGAAGCGCGCGACCTTTGGAATTGCGCCGCCGAGGTCGCGCGGATCGCGGAAGCGGCGCGAAACGGCAGCGCCACCCGCGACGAACTCACCGGCTCGACCATCACGATCACGTCGCTCGGCGCGCTGGGCGGGCTCGCGACGACGCCCATCATCAATCATCCGGAGGTCGCAATCGTCGGTGTCAACCGCATCGCCATCCGTCCGCATTGGGATGGCGCCGTCTTCGTTCCGCGTCAGATGATGAATCTGTCGTCCAGCTTCGATCACCGGGTGATCGATGGGTTCGATGCAGCCCAGTTCGTGCAGCGGATCAAGACACAGCTGGAGACACCGGCCATGATCTTCATTGACGCATAAGACAATGACCGAAATCACCTGCAAGCTCCTTGTCATCGGCGCGGGCCCCGGCGGCTACACCTGCGCGATCCGTGCCGGCCAGCTCGGCATCGATACGATCATCGTCGAGGCCGAAAAGCCGGGTGGAACCTGTCTCAATGTCGGCTGCATTCCTTCCAAGGCCTTGATCCATGCGGCCGGTGAGTATGAAACCATTGCGCGGGCCGCCGATGGCAAGAATGCCTTTGGCATTTCCGCTGCGTCGCCATCACTCAACTTCGCGAGGACCATCGCCTGGAAGGATGATATCGTCAGGCGCCTGAACGGCGGCGTGGCTGGTCTACTGAAAAGAGCCGGCGCCAGATACGTGGCTGGTCGCGCTTCCTTTCGCGACGGCAAGACCGTCGAGGTCGAAACGCCATCCGGCCGGCAGGTGATCCGTGCCGAAACGGTGGTGATCGCGACGGGCTCCGAGCCGGTTGCGCTGCCGTTCCTTCCCTTCGGAGGCCGCGTGATCTCCTCGACCGAGGCTTTGGCGCTCACCGAAATCCCGAAGAAGCTTGTCGTGGTCGGCGGCGGTTACATTGGCCTCGAGCTCGGCACTGCGCTCGCGAAAATGGGCGCAGCCGTCACGGTCGTCGAGGCTGCGCCGCGCATTCTCCCGCAATATGATGTCGACCTAAGTGAGCCCATCGCAAGGCGCCTGACCGCGCTCGGAGTCACGGTTCTGACGGGCGCAAAGGTGCAAGCACTCGGCACGGAAAGCGCGGCGCTGGCGATCGAGACCGCGAGCGGGGAGCAGACGTCACTCGAAGCCGACAAGATCCTTGTTACGGTTGGCCGCAGACCCGCGACAAGCGGCTTCGGGCTCGAGATTCTCGATCTCGACATGGATGGACCTTTTATCAGAATCGACGACCGATGCCGTACCTCGATGCACGGCGTCTCCGCGATCGGAGACGTCACGGGAGAGCCGATGCTGGCGCATCGCGCCATGGCGCAAGGCGAAATGGTGGCTGAGATCGTTGCCGGTCGCCGTCGCGCCTGGGACCGCATTTCGATCCCGGCGATCTGCTTCACTGACCCCGAGATTGTCACGGTCGGCCTGTCGCCCAACGAGGCGAGCAGCAGGGGTTTCGACGTCAAGACGGACCTCTTCCCGTTCAAGGCCAACGGCCGCGCACTGACGCTGGATCGGGAAGACGGCTTCATCCGAACCGTCGCGCGAGCCGACAATCATCTCCTGTTGGGAATCCAGGGCGTTGGCGCCGGCATCGCCGAGCTCTCGGCAGCCTTCGGTCTTGCGCTGGAGATGGGCGCGCGCCTGGAGGATGTCGCCATGACCATCCATGCGCATCCGACCCAAGGCGAAGCCTTTCACGAGGCCGCGCTGAAGTCGCTGGGACATGCGATTCATATTTAGGCGTATAGGAACTCCCATGCCCCGCGCCGTGGCGGCGCCTCCCGTCGGGGGAATTGTGGAGTCCGGAACGGCATAGGCGTGCCCGCTGGCGGAAGAAGGCGTTCGACACCCGCTGCAAGCTGCCGGCACCGTGGTAATTCGGCATTGTTTTCTTCGGAATGCCCTCTCAACGGCAGCCAATGCGGCACAAACCCGCAAAGATCACCCGATGCCAATCGGGAGCTGTGCATGTCCCAGTCAGTACACGTTCGGGCCTTTCGCGACCTTGTAGGCGACCGAGGCGTCGTTGACGACCCAGAGGGGATCGCTACCTACACAACGGATCAACGCCAGCTCTTCACGGGGTCGACGTTTGCCGTGCTGAAGCCGGCCACGACACAGCAAGTCGCTGACGTGGTACGGCTGGCGGCGCACCACGGGATCGGAATCGTTCCGCAAGGCGGCAACACCAGCTATTGCGGCGGCGCTACGCCGGAAGCGTCCGGACGCCAGATTATCGTGAGCCTTGAGCGGATGGACAGGATCCGCGAAATCGATCCCGTGTCCATGAGCATCTCTGTCGATGGCGGCGCCATCCTGAAGAACGTCCAGGACGCCGCGGCGGCTGCCGGCCTTCTGTTGCCGCTCAGCCTCGGCGCGGAAGGCAGTTGCCGGATCGGGGGCAACATCGGCACGAACGCCGGCGGGCTGTCAGTCGTCAGGTACGGGATGACGCGCGATCTGCTGCTCGGGATCGAGGCGGTGCTGGCGGACGGCACGGTCGTCTCCGACATGCGCAAGCTGCGGAAGAACAACACCGGCTACGACGTCAAGCAGTGCTTCGTCGGAAGCGAGGGGACTCTCGGCATCGTCACCGGCGCAGTGTTGCGTCTCGCGCCCTTGCCGACCCGCCGCGCGACTGCCTGGCTGAAGCTCGCGAACGGGGCACCGCTCGCCGAGCTTCTCGCATTGGTCCGCCGCGAATCCGCAGACCTGCTGACCACGTTCGAATTCATGGCGGCCAGATCCATCGCGCTCGCGACCGAAGCAATGACCGACCCGCCCTCCCTTCGAACAAGCCCAGCAGGCGCCGTCCTCGTCGAGATCGCCTCTTCCTCACGGCATATCGATCTGGACGAACTGATGGAAGCCATTCTGGCCGAGGCGATCGAGTCCGGCTGGATCGATGACGCATTGCTGGCGCAGAGCGGATCACAGCGGACCGCGATGTGGCGGCTCCGCGAGACCATCCCCGAGGGCGAGAAGCGCCGGAACGGATCGGTCAAGCACGACATCTCGGTGCCGCTTTCCTCCATTCAGCGCTTCCTGGATCTGGCCGGCTCGCAGGTGCGATCGTATGACGCCGACCTCGAACTGTCCGTCTACGGCCATGTGGGCGACGGCAATCTGCACTACAACGTGCTCGTTCCTCGCGATGTCGACCGGCTGGACTTCACCAAGCGGATCGAAAGCAGCCTCTCGCTGCAACTCTACGACACGGCCGCGGCGCTCGGCGGCACGTTCAGCGCGGAGCACGGCGTCGGTCGTTTCAAGAAGCACCTTCTGGAGCAGTACGGCGATGTCGGGCGTATCGCGGCGATGCGCCGGATCAAGACTGCCTTTGATCCGGCGGACATCATGAACGCCGGCGCGGTCGTTCGTCCGTTGGGAGAGAAGTCTGCCCGTTGAACTATGGGCCGGCGAGCTAGCGATGCTTTCCAAACGGTGGGGCTTCGGCCGATGCACCTCGATCAGCCAAATCGTCCTGTGTCCATAAAGAAAGAGCCACTCCGAAGGAGTGGCTCGAGTTGGGGAGGAAACGCTCCTTGGGGACTGTAGGGTCTGACTTCCGGCTCGATCTTCAGATCGCGGAGATATCCAGCTTCGAGCCGTCGGTCAGACGCGACAGCCGGAACGGTGCGGGATCGACGCAAGGCGTGTCGTTGACGACGAGCTGTGCGGCCAGATAGCCGAGCCCCGGGCCCAGACCGAAGCCGTGACCCGAGCAGCCCGCTGCGAGGACGAGGCCCTTCACCCCGTCCACCTGCGACACAACAGGCACTGCATCGGGCGTGCAATCGACGAAGCCGCCCCAGGCGCTATCGATCTTGATTTCCCCGAGTTGGGGGAAGGTTTTCCGGACACTCTCCACCACTTGGCTCACCAGCCATTTCAAGGGCGGAGGATCCAGCACGCGATTCTGTTCGAAGATCCGATCGTCGTCGGTCAGCAGCGCCGACATCGAATCCGGCCCCGAAACGAACGATCGGCCGACGCCGAGCCTGACGTTCTTCAGCCGACGCAAGAACTGAGGCATGAATTCCCGGCTGTACCGGATAGCCTGGGGCGTGATTTCGAGGTTCGCCTTGCCGCTGATCGCAAGCGTATAGCTGCCGTCCAGTCGGCGCGTGATCGTGCAGTAGGGTGTCGAGACCGCCTCGCCGATGTTGATTGTCGGGGTAGAACGCAGCGCGGTCTGCCGGATGCTCGCCTGGGGGAAACTGATCCCGAGCGGCCGAAGCAAGCGCGACGACCAGGCGCCGGCGGCGCACAGCACCGCGCTGGTTCTGATATAGCCCTTCTCCGTCTGCACGCCCGCGATCTTGCCGTTGGCCAGGTCGAGCCCCCGCGCGGCGCATTCCTGGTGGATTGTGGCGCCCAGAGTTCTGGCCCCCTCGGCGATAGCCGGCGCGGCGAGCGCAGGCTCGGCCTTGCCATCGCGGTCAGAATAGGTCCCGCCGACCCATTTGCCGCGCGCTTCGGGGACGCGCTCGGCCACCTCCGCCCGGCTCAGCACGCGGGTGTCGACGTCGTACTCCCTGGCGACCTCGCGCCACTTTTCCCAGCCGGCGAGCACGGCCTCGTCGTGGGTCGCATAGACGAGACCGCAGCGTCGAAATCCGAGGTCTCGATTGATATCGCGCGTGAGCTCGTCCCATAGCCGCATGGAGATCACCGAGAGCGGCAATTCGCGCCGGTCGCGGTTCTGCTGGCGGCACCAACCCCAGTTTCGGCTCGATTGCTCACAGGCGACGTGGCCCTTCTCGAGCAGCGCCACAGAGAGGCCGCGCTTCGCCAGGTAATAAGCGGCCGTAGAACCGAGGATGCCGCCGCCGACGATGACGACGTCGGCCGCGGCCGGAAGACGCTCATCGCTGTGAATGCGCTCGACGTGGGGCGACATGCTCCAACGACCCTCGGCTGCCAAGAATGCGGAAGCAAAGTTCCGATCAGCCCTTTGTTGCATCGTGCGCGCGATAGAATGTGCTGAAATCATCTCGGGCTTCGCAACATGTACGGTTTTTGGCCGCTTGAGCGATACGAGCTGCTCAATGGCTTGGCCGACGGCGATAGGCGTTTGTTCCGATCGCAGGCAGACGTCTAGCCTTCGAGGTCGTGAGCGGTGCCGGCATCCATGGATGTGCCGGGTTCGAGCAGCACGACCTCACAGATGTCGTCCAGCGCGACGGGGCAATGTTCGACCCCGTGGGGGACCACGATGAACTCGCCTTGCTCGACGATCTCGTCCCGATCGCGGAATTTCATCAGCAGGCGGCCCTTGTGCACCAGGAAGAGCTCGTCACTGCTCCTGTGAAAGCGCCAGGCGAACTCGCCCGCAAACTTGGCGAGCTTGATTTGCATGTCATTGATCTGCCCGGCGATCTTCGGAGACCAGGTCTCCTTGAGCTGCCCGAACGAGCCGGCCAGGTTCGTCTTGTGGAGCGGCGAGAGATGCCGATTGAGCGCGGCCACGTCCCGAATGATGGCTCCGAGCTGGCGAGCGACGTCCTTGTCGTCCGCAGGATACTTGCCGTCCAACGCTGCCGTGCCGATGGTGAAGCCGGCGGCGCCCGCGTCCTTCAAGGCGGCGATCCGCTCGGGCGTATCAATCGAGCCGGCCACATAGACGGGCTTGGACACCGCCGCGCAGACCGCTTTGATGAGGGACGGGACGTCTTCCTTGGAGCGATAGGCGAGCAGGTCGAGGCCGTGCACGCCCTCCCGCACGGTGAGCGCCTTGGCGCTTTCAACGATCTCCTCAATGCTCCCTTCGAGCACGCTCGGGTGACCCGTGATACGACCCGGGAAGGGACAGTATTGAATGTTCGTGCCGGCAAGGATCGGCAGGACGTCGTCAACACGTGTGCCGCCGAGCAGGACGTCAACGCCGATTTCGATTGCCGCCTTCGCCGAAACGATCTCACTCTGCTGGTCGAGTGAAACGACTTCGAGATAGGAGGTCGCGCCATCTGCCTTGATGGCCTGGTTGAGCACTTTGAGCCGGTCGATCGGCAGGCCGACGTCCTTGAAGCCAATGTGACGAACGCCGAGGCCCAAGGCGGTCTTGAGCTGTTCCGAAGCGTCCTCGACGGTACGATCGTTGCGCGTAAGCATGAAGATGAAGCGAAGGCCCATTAGACTATCCTCCTTTGGTTTTAATCTGCGCGGCGACGAGCCTTCGCGCGTAGGCCAGCGCGGTCTCGAAACTTCCAATATCGGCGATGCCTCGGCCTGCAATGTCGAACGCCGTGCCGTGGTCAGGGCTTGTACGGACGAACGGCAGGCCGAGTGTGATGTTGACACCCTTTTCGAGGCCGAGATATTTCACGGGGATCAGGCCCTGATCGTGATATTGGGCGACGACCACATCGAAGCGGCCCTTGCGGGCCTGCATGTAGACGGTGTCGCCGGGCCAGGGGCCGCTGGCGTCGATGCCCTCGGCGCGTGCCGCCGTGATTGCGGGACCAATGATCCGGATTTCCTCGTCGCCAAAGAGACCGCCTTCGCCGGCATGGGGGTTGAGCCCCGCGACCGCAACGCGCGGTGCCGCGATTCCGAGGGCCTTCCCACCCTCGTTTGCGAGCCGAATGGCCGACATCTGCGCGTCGAAATCCGCTTCGTCGATGGCTTTGCGCAGCGACGTGTGGATCGTGACGAGAACCGTGCGGATATCGTCGTTGGCCAGCATCATCGCGACGCGCTTCGCACCACCATACTCGGCGAGAATCTCGGTGTGCCCGGGATAACCAATGCCCGCGCTTGCCATCGCTTCCTTGTTGATCGGTGCGGTGACGATGCCGCTGACCTTGCCGGTTTTGGCTGCCGCGATGGCGGCGACGACGGCGTCGAAGGAAGCTTGGCCGGACATGGCGCTGACGCTCCCGAGCGAAGGTGGCGCGATGATCTGCGTCGCTTCGACCACCTCGATGGACCGCGGCTCGAAGCGCGCCTCTTGAGCTTCGGCGATGCGCTTGACCTTGAGGCCGAGACCCAGACGACGGACGATATTCTCCATCACGACCGAACTGCCGAAGACGACTACGCTTTCACCGCCCTTGGCCAATGTCTTCGCCACGATCTCCGGGCCGATGCCTGAGGCATCGCCCATGGTGATGGCGAGGGGAGCGATTTGGGTCATTACAAAACCTTTTCTGACACCGATGCGCAGGCGCGAAGCCGCGCGACCGCACGACGCAGCGTATCGTCGTCGCCAAAGCCGCCTGCCTTCATGGCGATGAGCAGCTCTCGTCCGTTCGCGAGGGACGCGCGGCCAAGCGGAAACCCCGGCTCGAGCTCCTGCAGAATCTCGAACGCAGAGATGTCCAGGCCAACGAGGATCGCTTCCATTGTTTCCCCGCCAGTGGCCATCACCACGTCGAAATGCTCGTCGACGATCTTTCGTGCCGCAGCCTGCGCAATGTCGCGCAGGATAGAACTGGGATCGTCGATACGTTCCAGCGGCGCTCGTAACAAGGCAACACCGCGCCCTCCCCCGACCTGATCGGCCTGACGATGGCTGCGCGGGTTCGCGCTGCCGACAACGACAAGAATCTCGCGGCTCCCGGCCATCGTCACGTCAGACGCAACCTGAACCGGCGCAAGCCGCTTGGCCAGAGCCAGAGCCATGCCCGGAGAGCCAAGCCACAGGATCGACTCCGGATCCGGCAATGCAGCAATCTTTGCGTCGAGCTCGTCCTGTGTCGCAGCATCAAGGATGACGACATTGCCGATGGAGGACGGGACAAGCTCAACCAGCCGCGAGTGTCGCGCCGGATGGACGGGATCGCGACCATAGCCGGTCTCCGCGACCGGGATGCCATCGACAAGCTGAACGCCGCTGACGGTCGTACGCCCTGCGCCCGGAAATGCAGGTGCGAAGACCAGCAGCTTGCGGCCGCTTGCGGTGAACGCCGCTTCCATCTCGGCCTTCACATGCCCGCGAAGAGTCGAGTCCACGGTCTTGTAGAGGACGTCCCGTGAAGCGAGTTGCTTGGCAAGGTCTGACACTCGCCCTGCGGCTTGCAGCGAAGCGACCGACCGCGATCCACTATCGACCGCTACGATCGCCGCCTCCTCTGGCGGCAGTCGGTGTCGGCCAACGACGGCGCGGAAGCCCCGCTGCACAAACGGAGCGGCCCCATCCGCGGCGCTGGTCAAGTCGTCCGCAAGAATACCGATTAAGTGTTGGCCATTGGTTCGCATGGGTCAATTATGCAAACCAAGTCCAGCATGAAAAGCGTTAGTTTCTGCGCATGATTGGTGATATGAAATCACCAATGAAGCGATCAGAAGTCCCTTCCCTGGACGACTTACGTGCGTTCGAGACCACGGCACGCCTCGGGTCTGTCCGCTTGGCCGCAGACAGCCTCGCCTTGACCCACGGGGCCGTGAGCCGCCGCATTACCAAGCTGTCCGAAGATCTTGGCTTCAAACTCTTCGAAAGAAGCGGACGTGGCTTGCGCCTCACTGCCGCGGGAGAGGCGCTCAACCTCACGCTCGGCCGGTTCTTCACGGAGTTGGCCACAACCGTCGAGAGCTTGCGGGCTGCCAACGCTCGGCAGAATTCCCTCGTTCTCTCATGCGAGCCCTCAGTGGCTATGCGCTGGCTTATTCCACGACTTGCGAATTTTCAGGCCGTCCATCCCGACATCGCTCTCCATCTCTCTGTCGCCGGCGGCCCTGTCGAGTTTCGCCGCGACCGGATCGATCTCGCCATTCGCCGGCTCGACTTTGCGCTTCCAGATGCCTGGCATGTCCGGCGCCTTTTTCCTGAAAAGGTAGGACCGGTCATGAGTCCTCAACTCGAGTCGGCGTTTGCTTCCGGGGAGTACATCGCCTTGGGATCAAAGACGCGGCCGGACGCCTGGTCGCGCTGGCTTTCCGTCCACCCGTCAGTGCGCCGCCCCACGGAGATTCGCTTCTACGACCACCACTTCCTGATCGTTGAAGCCGCATCAGCCGCGTTGGGTGTTGCCCTCAGTCCGTGGGTCCTTGCGACCGACGGCATCGATCAAGGGCGGCTCATCGCTCCTGCCGGTTTCGATCCCGACGAAAGCCATTACGGGCTCATCTGGACGGGAGAACATGAACTGTCGGGGGCAGCACGCCATCTTGCTCAATGGCTGCAAGAACAGTGCAAGAGCTTCATTTAAAGCGCGATGCCTCAGCGTTTCGGAGCCGATATTGAGCTATCGGTAAAATCCGAGAACTGCCTTCGTCTCGAGATATTCCTCCATGCCCTCGATGCCGTATTCGCGGCCGTTGCCGGAGCGTTTGTAGCCGCCAAAGGGAGCATTGGGGTCCCAGTCGGGATGGTTGAGATGCACTTGACCCGACTGGATCCGCCAGGCGACGGTCCGCACCATCTCCATATCGGTGCCCTGCACATGGGCGCCAAGTCCGTAGACGGTGTCATTGGCGATCGCGATCGCCTCGTCCACGGTATCGTAGGGAATGATCGCCAGCACCGGGCCGAAGATCTCCTCCTGCGCGATCCGCATGTCGCGACGGACGTTCGAGAAGATGGTCGGCCGCGCATAGAAGCCAATTTGAAGGTCGTCGGGCCGACCTCGCCCGCCGATGACGAGCTTGGCGCCTTCATCCAGGCCGACACCGATCATGGTCTGCACGCGCTCGAACTGCGGCCGATTCGCGATCGGGCCATGGGTCGTGCTTTCCGCAAGCGGATCGCCCACCACCAATTCGGAAGCGGCCGCCGCCGCCAGGATCTCGACCTTGTCCAGCTGTGAGCGGGACACAAGCATGCGCGTCGGAGCGCTGCAGGATTGGCCGAGATTGCGGAAGGCGGCGCCGACGCCGAGCGGAATAGCACGGCTGAGATCGGCGTCCGGCAAAATAATGTTCGGCGACTTGCCGCCGAGCTCCTGGGCGACGCGCTTGACGGTGGGCGCCGCCGCCTGCGCGACGAGAACGCCGGCCCGGGTCGAGCCGGTGATCGAGATCATGTCCACCTGCGGATGCGACGCCAGACGAGCGCCCACGATCGGACCTGTTCCATTGACGAGGTTGAAGACGCCGGGCGGACAACCGGCATCGTCCATCACCTCAGCGAATAGCAAGGCGCTCAGCGGCGATAATTCGCTCGGCTTCAACACCACGGTGCAACCAGCCGCGAGCGCGGGGCCGACCTTGGCTGTGATCTGGTAGAGAGGCCAGTTCCAGGGGGTGACGAGACCGCAGACACCGATCGCCTCGCGCAAGATCGCGGTGCTGCCGCGTGGGGTGACGAAGGGATAGTTCGCAAGGTTGTCGCGGGCGACACGGATATGCTCGGCCGCCAGCGGCACCTGGGCTCGGCGCGCATAGGTGATGGCAGCTCCCATCTCGCACGTGAGGACCTGCGCGAACAACTCCAGCCGCCGGAGGAGCAAACCATGAACCCGGTCGAGCAGCGCCGCTCTTTCAGCGGGCGATGTCATGGACCAGCCGGCGAAGGCTCGTCTGGCAGCTGCTATGGCGCAGTCCGCATCATCGTCATCGCCGAGCGCAATCTCGGCGATCGACTGCTCCGTCGCCGGATTGACGACGGTTGCTGCTGCCACGACTGATCCGACCGGCTTCCGCCATCCTCCGTCGATGTAGAATTTTCCGAGGAAGCCGGCTTCCGTCAGGTGTCGAAGGGGCGAGGTCATTGGAAGCGATCCTTTCGACAGCCTACCAGCCGCGCATCCGTGGCCATCGCGCCGCGATCGCGTCGCTGCCGGCGGAGATGACGTTGTACAGTTCGTGTTGCGACGCCGTCGCACAGGCGTGATTGGGCAAAATGCGGACCTTCGCGCCGATCGGAAGATCGGGCAAAGCGCGCGCCGACCCGGGTCTGACGGCGAGGATCCCGTGCTCCTGGCTCGCTTGCGAAACAATCAGGTCGGGAAAGACCGTGCCCGCTACGTCGCAGACCAGACCGTATCCGTGGTCGACACGCTGCGCCGCGGTGCCGCGGTCGCGCGAGAGGGCCATCCAGCCCGCATCGACCAAAATCCAGCCCTTCTCGGGCTTCTTCCCGATCACGGTGGCGAGCACCGAGATCGCGATGTCGTCGGTCGTGCAGACACCGACGCCGTGCATGACCAAATCAAAGAACATGTAGACGCCGGCTCGCATTTCCGTGACGCCGGTCAGGTCTTCGGTAAAATGGGCTGTCGGCGTCGAGCCGACGCTGACGACAGGGCACTCATGTCCCGCCGCGCGCAACCTCTCCGCCGCAGCGACGGCCACGGCCCTCTCGTTTTCCGCAGCCGCGACAAGGGCCGCGGGCGTGCTGAGGCCGTAGGATTCGCCGGCATGGGTGAGAATGCCTACGAGGTCGACGCCTGCCTTGGCCACGGCGGCCGCGACGGCGGTGAGCTTGGGATCCTCGGCGGTCAGCCCGCCACGGTGACCGTCGCAGTCGATTTCGATGAAAGCAGACGGCGCTACGCCGGCGGCACGAGCGGCCGCGCCGAGGATGATCGCCTGCTCCGGCGAATCGAGCAGCACCTTGAGGTCGATGCCTGCTTTTCGCAGACGCATCGCTCTTTCAGCTGTCTGGGGCGCCAGACCCACGGCATAGGTGATGTCCCAAAATCCATGCTGCGCGAAGTACTCCGCCTCCGCCAAGGTTGAGACAGTGATTGGTCCCGCCCCCGATGGATAGACGCGTTGGGCGACGTCAATGGATTTCGCCGTCTTCATATGGGGACGCAGCACGACGCCTTGCCGGGCCATACGAGAGGACAGGCGCGCCAGATTGCGATCGAGCCGGTCCTTGTCGAGCAGGAGCGCCGGTGTTGCCAGCGCACCAATCGTTGCGGCCGTCTCGCCCGGCCCGGCGTTCGGGACATCCGTCCTGTCCATCTCCACGTGTAGCATCCCGATATCCCTTAGCCGAATGACTGGTTGGCGAGCCCGAACATGCGGGCCGGTCCAGTCCATGTAGCCGGCGTCCCCAGCACCATGGTGGTGGCATCACTGACCTGCTGCAGCCCGATGCTTTCGAGCCATTCCCCGAGCTGCGAGGAGGCCGGAGTATCGATCCGGACGAAGACAGGCCCGAGCCGCGCGATCGCGAACTCGATCAGCGCGCGTGCATCGGTCGGGCTCTCGGCCACCACGGGACCGATGACATACCCTCGGCCGAAGAGCCGAGAGATGGCGTAGCCGCAATGTATGCCGTCACGCAGCAGGACATAACCGTCACCGCTATCGAACAGCCGATTCAGCAACTGCCGCCGCTCCAACCCGGTAGCGGTGCGGTCGAGCCGCGCGATCGCTTCGAACTCCGATGCGGCCATCGGTCTGAGGAGGCCCGATCGCGGCGTCTCGTGGCTTTGGCGTGGAATTCCCTGATGCTGATGGATGATCCCGGTCGGCAGAAAGCCGCGGCGGCGATAAAGCGTGATGCCTTCGGCCGTCGAATTCAACGCGATCGTCCGTGGGCGCGCGGACGCCAGCAACGCATCCATCAGCCGCGCCCCATAGCCGCGGCCCTGAGCGGCCTTCTCGACGATGATCATGCCGGCGGACGCATGAGTCTCGCCGTACGGCCACCAGGCCGCGGTCCCGATCACCGTCCCAGCGCGTTCCAGAACAAAGCCATGACCCAGCTGCAGCGCAACATCCCAATCCTCGATCCGGTACGGCCAAGACATCTCCTGCGAGAGCTTCAGGGCGCCTACCAGATGCGCTCTGGCGAAAGGAAGCAGGGCCACGTCCTCGTTGTCGCGATGTCCGGCTGGATAAACTGCGGCTGTCATGATCGGTCGACGTCTCTTGCTCGGGTTGCAGGCCTAATCGCCAGCGCCTGACAGCGCGAGGCCATCTCATGATCCCCGCGCAGTTCGCAGCGTAACTTGGGTCCGACAGCATTACGCAGCGGACTGCCGCAAAGTTCGGCATAGAATTTCATTGATGATGCGGCAGCAGGATCAATCTGCTGTCCCGCTCGGAAGACTGCGAAACGACACGGATCCGGCCCGCTTGCGCGCCAGTGATCATCCGCTCATGCTTATAGAGGCCCTCCGCCTGGACCTGCGAACGAAGCTCGCGAGTTCGGCCTTCTAGGGTCGGCGCCATCGTACTCCCACCCTTGCTGCCACAAATTGGGCGATCATGATCATGCGAACTCTCCGCGGAGCATGAGCAAGATGCGCTCGAAGTCGCCGGGATCATGTGGCTTAAGGAGCGCAGCCTGCCGAGGCAGGTGCACATCCCAGAGACGCGACAGCCAAAACCGGAATGCCGCGGCGCGCTGCATCGCAGGAAGCACCTTGTGTTCGGAGGAAGTCAGCGGCCGGACGCTCTCATAAGCATCCAGGAAAGCGGCGGCTCGCTCGACATTGGCGCGGCGGGTGAGGCCATCGACGCACCAATCGTTGAGACACACTCTATATCGAACAGAAACGTGTCGCACCCGGCGAAATAGAAATCGATGACGCCGGACAGGCGCCCCCTCTCGAACAACACGTTGTCGCGAAACAGATCGGCGTGGATCGGCCCCGTGGGGAGTTGCCTGTAGCTCGAGGATAAAGCGAGCTCGTTCTGAAAGACCAATTCAGTCGAGAGCAGCGAGCGCGGTCCGGCAGGGAGGCGGCCGCCGAGCACCGGTACGACCTCGTTCCACCATTGAAGGCCGCGCGGATTGGCCTGCTGTCGTTGGTAATCGCTCCCGGCCACGTGCAAACGCGCCAGGAACTCGCCGACCGAACGGCAATGGGCCGCCGTGGGCTCTGTTTCGCTTGCACCAGGAAGCCTGTTGACGACCACCGCGGGCCGCTCTTTCAGCATGTGAAGGATCACGCCCCGTGCGTCAGCAACCGGATCCGGGACGGGCATGCCTCGTACCGCAAGATGCTTCATAAAGTACAGGTAGAACGGCAGATGCTCGGATGTAAGGCGCTCGAACAAGGTGAGCACATAGGCCTCTTCATCCGTGTCGACGAAGTAGTTCGTGTTCTCAATTCCGCCGGTGATCCCACGAAGGGAACGAGGCGCGGCGAGTCCCAGCGCTCGGAAGAACGACGTCACCTCGTGGAATGACAACTCCGTAAACACGGCCATGGTTGAAGCAGTCCTCGATCCCAAGCGGCCGTTCAGCTGGTCGCAATCTGGGCGATGTAGTTCTTGACTGCCTGTGCGTCCGGCGGAAGGACTTTGACGCGCCTCGGCAGTTCTTCCAGGCCCTTGAACCGGTCCGGAAGATGCGGCTCGCGACCCAACGCTTCCTTGATCGTCGCAGCGAATTTGATTGGCAGTGCAGTTTCGAGCACGATCATTGCCTCCCGGGGTGAGGTGTGTGCGCGCGCGACTGTGACACCATCCGCCGTGTGTGGGTCGATCACGGCGTGGTAGCGCTCCCACATGGCTCGGATCGTCGCCAACCGGTCGGCATGGCTGCTCTTGCCGCTTCGAAAGCCGAAACTGGCGGCCGCCTCCGCGAAACGGGGATCTCCACTCAGATCGAACCCGCCGTGCTCCCCGAGCTGACCATCAAACAGCGCCTTCGTCCGAGCGGCGTCGCGACCGACCAAGTCAAAGACGAAACGCTCAAGATTCGATGCCTTGGAAATGTCCATCGAGGGGCTCGATGTTTCGAGCGTATCAGCCCGGCTCCGAACGCGATACACGCCGGTGCGGAGAAATTCGTCGAGCACGTCGTTCTCGTTGGTCGCAACGACGAGGCGGCGGATCGGAAGCCCCATCATGCGCGCAACATGGCCGGCGCAGATGTTTCCGAAATTGCCTGAAGGCACGGTAAAGCTTACGCCTGCCGGTTCCCGTTCGGACGCCTGCAGGTAGCCGGAAAAGTAGTAGACGACCTGAGCAAGCAGTCTCGCCCAGTTGATCGAATTGACCGCACCGAGCTTGTATCGCCGTTTGAACTCGAGATCGCCGGCCACACGCTTGACGATGTCCTGGCAATCGTCGAAGACGCCATCGATCGCGATGTTATGGATGTTGTGGTCCTGGAGGCTGAACATCTGAGCTTGCTGAAAGGCGCTCATCCGCCCGCGGGGCGACAGCATGAACACCCGCACCCCTTTCTTGCCGCGCATCGCGTATTCTGCGGCGCTCCCGGTGTCGCCACTGGTCGCGCCAAGAATGTTCAATTCCTGATGCCGTCGCGCCAATTCGTACTCGAGCAGATTGCCGAGCAGCTGCATGGCCATGTCCTTGAACGCCAGCGTGGGACCGTTCGACAATTCCTGGAGATAAAGCCCCCTCTCTAGCTTCCGCAGCGGCGCGATGTCAGGCTTTCCGAAGATCGCTGGCGTGTAGGTCTTTTCGCAAATTGCCTTCAGGTCGGCCGGGGAAATATCGCTGACATAGAGTGCCAGAACTTCTAAAGCCAAATTGTGATACGGCAAGCTACGCCACGCATCGAGCGTCGCGCGATCTACGCGCGGGTAGCTCTCAGGTACGTACAGCCCGCCATCCTGAGCGAGACCCTCAAGCAGTACCTCGCAGAACTGCTTGCGGCCTGAATGGCCACGCGTCGAAATGTAGTGCATCGATCTTCTTTCGAGAGGCGCGAACGCCCGGAATTCAGGGGTCGGGTGGTAAGCTGCGGACGTCCATCAGCGGCTGGCGCGCCACAGAGCCATTCGGTCACGCATGCGATAGCTCTGGATGAAGGCCGGCATGAACCACGGATCCCCACGATAGAACGGGATGAAGGCCGGAGGGCGGAAGTCGAAAGCCGTGCGTGCCCGCTCCTCATGCCCCAAGAGCTTATGGGCTGCATGCATACCGATCCATGGGGCCCAAACCACGCCCGAGCCGCAAAAGCCGGTGGCATAGACAATGCCGTCCTTCTCGAAGATGCGAGGAATCATGTCGCGGTTCATCGCCACGTTGCCGAACCAGCTGTGCGAGAGGCGAACGCTCTCCAGCTCTGGAAACAGATTGATCAGGCCCTTGCGGAGCAGCAGCTTGGGGGCGACTGGATCGCCGACGCGGGAGCTGTCGCGGCCACCGAGCAGAATGCGTTTGCCGTCCGGCGAAGGCCGGTAATAGAAGCCGACCTCCCGATTTTCGATGATCATCATGCGTTTCGGCATCAGCCGCGCCATGACCTCGGGGGCGAGCTCCTCGGTCGCAATGATCCGGCTGCGGACCGGGACCAATCTGCGGCGCAGGAAGGGCACGGCACCATCGGTGTAGCCGTTGGTACAAACCAGCACCTGACGCGCCGTCACCGTGCCCGCCGCGGTGACGACGCGGAATTCGGCACCATCTCTTTCGATCGAAATCACGGGCGTCCGCGGGTGGACTACCAATCCGGAAGCGAGCGCGACCCGCAGCAGTTCGGCGTGGAATTTGGCCGGGTGCAGCCCGCCGATATCCATCCGAACCGTGCCGCCGCGATAGACATCCGTCCCGATGTACTTGCGCTGCTCGGCATAAGGAACCGCATAAGCCTCGATCTTCAGCTTGTTCGCCAGCCTCTCAGCAGTGCGCGCCATGGCTTCGTATTGCTCATAGCCGAAGGCGCCCTTGAACTGCCCCACCGGCTGGAAGTCGCAGGCGAGGCCTTCCGCCTTGACGAAATCATACAGGAACTCGCGTGCGGCCCTGCCTTCGGCCTCGATCGCCAGCGCCCTCTCTTCACCGAACCGTCGCGTCAGCGCCGCGTAATCCGGACGAATGGATCCGCTGGTGATTCCGCCGTTGCGCGTCGAAGCTCCTTCGCCCGGATCCATTGCATCAAAGGCTGCAACCGAGCGCCCCTCGCGCGCGAGCACCAAACCAGCCGACAGCCCGGCGTAGCCCGCGCCCACAATCAGCACGTCGAGCTTCGTGGGCAAGGGTTGCGGAGGCAGCGGCTTCAGCGGGGCGGCTTCCCACCAGTATGGCGTCGCCTTCTCGTCTACTCTGGGCGCATGCATGGCGTTTGCTTTTCTAAAGTCTTGTCGTGTTCAGCCGAGCCTTGGCTCGAGCTGATCAGATGTGGTCGTTTCGAACGTCGAGGGCATCTCGCAAGCCATCGCCGATGAAGTTGAAGCTCGTCACCGCGATCGTAATCGCGGCGCCGGGAATGATGGCGAGCCATGGAGCGCTCGCCAGGTATTGCTGGGCGCCGTTGAGCATGTTGCCCCAGCTCGGCAGCGGCGGCTGGATGCCGTAGCCGAGGAAGCTGATATAGGCTTCCAGAAGGATCGCGCGGGCGACCGCCAGGCTTGCGGCGACGATGATCGGGCCCATGGCATTGGGCAGGACCTCGCGGAACATGATGTGCCTTCGGCTCAGTCCCACCATGCGTGCAGCCTGGACAAACTCGCGCTCGCGCAACGAGCGGACCTCGGCTTCGACGATTCTGGCGGTCTCCATCCAGCTCGTGGCGGCTATGATGACGGTGATCATCACCGGGCTCGGCCGCAGCATTGCGGCCAGCGCCAGCACGAGGAAGATCGAGGGATAGGAAAGAAAGCCGTCCACCGTGCGCATCAGCGCAGCCCCGACCCAGCCGCCGCGATAACCTGCGGTCACGCCGACCAGGGTGCCGATCAGCGTCGATAGCAGCATCGCGGAGAATCCCACCAGCAGCGAGACGCGCCCGGCCATCAACAGCCGTGCGGCCAGGTCACGACCCAAAGGGTCGGTGCCGAAATAGTGGTGACCAGTGAGAGGTGGCGCAAAGCGGGCGCGCAAATCGATCTGGAGCGTGTCGTAAGGTAAGGCATAAGGGCCAATGGCGCACGCCAGCACAAGCAGGGTGATCATCGCGATCCCGACGAGTGCCAGATGATGGCGCATGAAGCGCGCCACCGCACGGCTGTGCCACCAGCGAGTAGGAGCTGCGTGCACGACGATGGCGGTCATATCTGCTGCCTCCTGGTAACAGGGGTGAGCCGGCGGGCTCAGCCCAGGCGAATGCGCGGGTCGACGGTTGCGATGACGATGTCTGCGATCAGGTTGCCCAACACGACCAGGATGGCCGAGAAGATCAACAGGCCCATCACCATTGGGTAGTCACTGTAGCCAAGGCTATCGAGAAACAGCCGCCCCATTCCCGGCCAGGTGAAGACCGTCTCGGTCACCAATGCGCCAGTCAGAATGCTGGGCAATTGCATCCCGGCCAGGGTGATCATCGGCAACAGGGCATTTCCGACGACGTGCTTCAGCAGGATGCGTCGCTCGCTCACACCCTTGGCGCGGGCGGTCTTGACGAAATCCTGACTCAGCGCGTCGAGCGTGGCCGTGCGCATGTAGCGGCTCCACACCGCGACATGAACCAACGACAGCACCAGGCTCGGCAGGATCAGATGGTGCAGATAATCCAGCACCGAGCCGTCGCCGATCGTGTACATGTTGCCTGCGGGAACCCAACCGAGCTTCAGCGTAAAGATGTAGATGCCGATGAGGCCGAACCAGAAGGTCGGGACCGACAGTGCGACCATGGCCCCGACCGTCGCGCAGTAATCGAACAAGGAATAACGATGAGTGGCGCCGCGGATGCCGATCCAGGCGCCGGCCGCGATCGCAAATGCGGTGGACGTGCCCATCAGCAGCAGCGTCGCCAACAGATGTCGGCCAATCACCGACAGCACTGCAGAGCCATCGCGGAACGAGTGTCCCCAGTCGCCCCGGATCAGCCGCCAGGCCCAATCCAGATACTGAATCCACAGCGGTCGGTCCAACCCAAGCTGCGCTGCGAGGCGCTCGAGGTCTTTCTGCGTCATGCCGGGATCAAGCCCAAACTGAGCAAGCGGTCCCCCCGGCATGAGGTTGAGCACCGTGAAGCCGATGATCGAGACAATCACCAGCAGCACGAGACTTTGCGAAAGGCGATTGATCAGGAAGGCGGACATGATGAGTCCTCCATTAGCGTGACAGCATCGAAGACCGTCCTTGTGCGTCTGATCGGCGCGACATCAACTCGCCCAGTACCAGGCCAGTGCGTTCCAGGATTCGGTGCGCGTATTGCCGTTGGGCACGAAACCGTTGATCCCCTTCTTGAGGCCTTCGACCGCATTGCTCTGGTACAGCGGCAGGAAGGGCAGATCACGACGGACAATTTCCTGTATCCGATGGTAGATCGCGCGCCGGGCTTCCGGATCGAAGGTCCGTGCACCCTTGTCGAGCAGGGCGTCGACCTCCGGATTCGTGTACTGCGCATTGTTCGAGCCGCGCCCACCCTTCGCTGCGATCGATCGCGAGTGCAGGCGGTTGGTCACGTCGGGGTCTGCGCCGATCAGGTAGGTGCTGCCGACGATGACGGAGTCGAATTTTGACTGTCCCCAGAACTCGCCCCACATCACCGCGGCTGGCAGGTTCGATATCTTCATCTCGACGCCCAGCTGGGCAAAGGTCTGCTGCAGGAATTGCTGCACCTGTTCGCGGAGGGGATCGCCGGATGTGGTCGAATTGGTAAAGGACAGACGAACGCCATTCTTGGTGCGAATGCCGCCCGCTCCCGGCGCCCAGCCGGCCTGATCGAGAATCTTGCGCGCGCGATTCAAATCGAATTGGTGCAGCGGCAGATTGGCGTTGAAGTAGAAGGACTGCCGCGGCATGAAGGTCTCCGTTGGAGCCGGCACGCCGTAATAGAGTCCCTGAATGATCGCTTCCTTATCGATCGCCGCGTAGAGCGCCTCGCGAACGGCAAGCTCCTTGAACTGCGGTCGCTCGAGGTTCAGGTAGAAGGACTCGAACGCGGTTCTCGGGACGAGAGTCACGACGCGGTTCGGCAGCGTCTTGGCTTCTCCGTAATGGTCAGGAGTGATGTAGGGCTGACCAACCAGATCCACGTCGCCGCTCTTGAATTGCGTGTAGAGCACGGTGAGATCGGGAATGTACTTGAACACCAGCTTCTCGATATGAGGACCTTCACCGAAGTATTCGGTGTTGGCCACGAGTTCGAGATGATCGCCGGCGACCCGCTGGCCCCATTTGAACGCGCCGGTGCCGACCGGAGCCTGGTTGAACGCGGCGTTGTTCGGATTGGCCTCCTTCTCGAGGATGTGCTTGGGCACGATGAAGGTTTCGGTCAGGAACGACAAATACGGCGCAAAGGCCTCTTCCATACGCCACGAGATCTCCGTGGGCGAGACCACCGTGATGTCGCGCACGAGAGAATGGCCGGACGTGCGCCAACTCCGGAAATTGGGGTTCACAATCAGTTCGAGCGTGAACTTCACGTCCTCGGCGCTGAAAGGCTTGCCGTCGTGCCAGCGGACATCGTCGCGCAAACGAATGCGCCATTTGAGACCGTCTTCAGAAATGCCGCCGTTCTTCTGGTTCGGCACTTCCAATGCAAGGTTGGGCTGAATGACGCCTTGAGGATCGATGCGGAAGAGCGCGTCGAAAACTGAGAAATGCACACCATCGTCGACTTCAATGTGGGCCATCAGCGGGTTAAAGACGGTCGGCTCCTGTCCAAGCCCGACGATCACGCGGCCGGTTGGCTTCGCCGGAGTGGTGCGCGCGAAGGCCGACTTGCCCAAGAGATTGGGCGCGAAGAGGCCGGCAGCTCCGCCAATTGCCACCATGCGCAGGGCATCGCGCCGCGAGTAGTTCGATGTGGTCGCAGAACGCTTGGTCATAACGTCTCTCCTTGCCTGTGGTGTCCGACGCGGCTTTCATCTTGGGACATGCTCCCGGGCTGCTCGCCGGGGATCGCTGCCACCAGTTCTCGGGTGTAGCTGGATTTGGGGTCGAGGAAGATCTGGGACGGCGGTCCGCGTTCGACGATCTGTCCTCGATGCATGACGGCAATTTCATCGCAGATCTGGCTGGCGACGCGCAGATCATGGGTGATGAAGATCATCGAGACGCCCGTCTCGCGCTGTATCTGATCCAGCAGCTTCAAGATCTGGGCCTGGATCGATACGTCGAGCGCGGAGACGGCTTCGTCGGCAATCAGCAGCTTCGGCTTGAACATCAGCGCCCGCGCGATACCGATGCGCTGACGCTGCCCGCCGGAGAACTCGTGCGGATAGCGGTCGAAGGCTCCTGAATCGAGGCCGACATGGGACAGAAGCTCCCGCGCCCGCTCGGCAGCCTCGCTGTATGGCGCCCCATGCGCGACGGGCCCAACCGTGAGAATATGTCCGACCGTCGATCGCGGATTCAGCGAGGCAAAGGGATCCTGGAAGATCATCTGGATCCCGGGCCGCAGCGATCGAAACTCGGCCTCGGAAAGCCCAGCGATGTCGCGCCCTTCGAACAGAATCGAGCCGCTGTCGCACGCCATGAGCTTGATCAGCAGCCGACCGAGCGACGACTTGCCCGAACCGCTCTCCCCCACGACGCCGAGCGTGCGGCCCGACGTGAGGTCGAAGCTGACCCCATTGACCGCGGGCACGATGCGCTGCGTGCGGAAAAGCGCGCTGCCGCTGCGATAGGTCTTTGCGAGGCACTCGACCTTGAGAATGGCCACTGGCTCAGCAGCTTCCAAGGGCAAGCGGTTTTTGCCGGTCAGGTGCGGGACGGCTGCGATCAGGCGGCGCGTATAGAGGTGGCTGGGCGACTTCAGCACCTGCTCGGCACTGCCCTGCTCCACGCAATGGCCTTTCTCCATCACCACAACGTAATCGGCGATCTCAGCCACGACACCGAAGTCATGAGTGATGAACATGACGCTCATCCCCTTGCGGCGTTGAATGTCGCGGATCAATTTGAGGATCTGCGCCTGGGTCGTCACGTCCAGGGCGGTGGTCGGCTCGTCTGCAATCAGGATAGAGGGTTCCAGTGCCAGAGCCATGGCGATCATCACGCGCTGCCGCTGTCCGCCTGAAAGCCGGAATGGATACTGGTGATACATAAGCTGCGGATCCGGCAGACCCACTTCAATCAACAGGTCAATCGCCCTGCTGCGACGAGAGGCCGGCGTTCCCACGTCGTGCGCAGCCATCACCTCCTCGATCTGCGCGCCCACGGTCATCAGCGGGTTGAGCGCCGAGAGAGGGTCTTGAAAGATCATTGAAACGATGCGGCCGCGCAGGCTACGGAGCTTGTCGGGCGAGAGGCCCACCATGTTCGTCCCGTCCAGGTGGATCGCACCCGAGGAGACCCGGATCGCTTTCGGTAGAAGCCCCATGATCGCATTCGCGGTGACCGACTTGCCCGATCCGGATTCCCCGATGATACAGAGAATCTGTCCGCGTTTCAGATCGAATGAGATGTTCTCGACGGCGTATGCCCGCTCCATTCCTTCCGGCAGACTCACGGTCAGCTCGCGCACCGACAGCGCGACATCGACGGGGCTTGCCACCTGGATGCCAGAGGCCATGAGCGCATCCTCCTTTTTCAAGCCAGTGCCGTCATCTTGCTGCGGCCGGCGCCTTCGGCTCCTTGCGCCTCCACGCTCCTTGGACAGGTCAATAATTCGCCGCTCAACTTGCCATTCCTTCATTGGAGGCTGCGACATGGTTCAGGCCTCTTCGCGCAAGAAGCAAGAGCTGTTGCTCAGAGCGCCGCGCCGACCCGTTCGGCCACCTCGATCGAAGCGAAGCTCCTTCATGGCTTGATCCCTTCCGCGAAGGCCTGCTCCTGGACAAGGCTCATGCAAGTTGCCTCTTTGGACTTCGATCATCGATCGGTTGGTTCTGCCGATCTTGACGATGTCGATCACCCCGGAGTCGCCGAAAGCCGGCATCGAAGCAGCAGGAACTTCTGAAAACGAAGTCCGATTTGGCATTTCAGTCTGCGCCGCGAGGCCCGCCGCGGCCCAACCAGGAGGGCGCGCAATGGATTGCGGGAGCGCGAGCGTCGGTCTCGCCGCCTGCAAGTGCGGTGCAAGCAAAGTATTTTCGCAACAATTGCCTGTGTCAAAGACGGTAAACCGCAGGATATTCGGTCTCACGACGAAAGTCCGCCGGGGCTGCGGTAATTCCTCGGTTACGCTGCGGCAACCACCGGAGATCCCTGTCCGATGAGCGCGCCGCTCCTGCATATCGAATCCAGTCCATCCCTACCTCGTGAGGCAGACGTCGTGGTCATCGGCGGCGGCGTCGTGGGCGTGTTCACGAGCTACTATCTCGCTCGTCGCGGGCTCAAGGTTGCTTTGCTTGAAAAGGGCCGCGTCGCCGCCGAGCAGTCCAGCCGCAACTGGGGATGGTGCCGCCAACAGAACCGCGATGCGCGCGAGCTACCGCTTGCCACCAAGAGCCTGGATCTCTGGGAAAGGGTTGCCGGAGAGACCGGTGATGATACGGGTTTTCGCCGCTGCGGACTCTTGTATCTGTCGAACGACGAGAATGAGCTGGCCGGCTGGGCAAAGTGGCGAGACTTCGCCAGGACCGTCGGGGTCACGACGCACATGCTCAGTGCGCAAGAAGCGAGCGAGAGAGGCAGGGCGACCGGTCGCAAGTGGAAGGGCGGCGTCTTCTCGCCCACAGACGGCACGGCTGATACTTCAAAGGCCGTCCCCGTCGCCGCGCGCGGCATCATGGCGGCGGGTGGCACCGTGCACCAGCTTTGCGCGGCTCGCGGCATAGAACTCAGCGCCGGCCGGGTCAGCGCAGTGGTGACCGAGGCGGGCACCATCCGGACGAAGACAGCGGTCATGGCAGGCGGTGCATGGGCTTCGTCGTTTTGCAACCAGCTCGGCATTCGCTTCCCACAGGCATCCGTACGCTCTTCCATTCTGTCACTGGCCCCGGGCCCAGCCGGCCTGCCTGACACCTTGTACGCCGGGCTCGTATCGGCGACGCGACGCGGCAACGGCGGATACACGTTGGCAATCAGCGGGCGCGCGCGAGTCGATCCGACGCCGCAGCAGTTCAGGTTCGGCCGCGAATTCCTGCCCATGTTCGCCCGCCGGTGGCGAAGTCTCAGCCCTGGGGCCTTTGAAGGCTTGAGGCAGGGTCATGAATCTCTGGCGAAGTGGCGGCTCGACGCGGTGACCCCGATGGAGCTGAACCGGACGCTCGATCCTCCCCCTGACATGAGGCAGATTCGGCTGACGCATCGACGAGCCTGTGAGCTCGTGCCGGAACTCCAGCACGTCGCAATCTCAAACGTTTGGGCCGGCTACATCGACAGCACGCCGGACGGCATTCCCGCAATCGGTGAAGTTGAATCGATTCCAGGTTTCATCCTTGCGGCGGGGTTCAGCGGCCACGGTTTTGGAATTGGCCCAGGCGCGGGTCATATGATCGCCGACATCATCACGGGCAGTCCGCCGATCGTCGACCCGCGCCCCTACAGGCCGGAGCGGCTGAAAATGAGCGCCTGGGGCAAGGTCAGCGAGTTCTGAATTGCAGCTTCCGCCTCGGTGGGAAAAGGTGCTGGTTGATGCTATGACAATGCATATGACGCTGAAATCTCAAAGCCCTAACGCCGTTATCGGTCCCATCTGATGGCATTGCTATGAAGCTCGATAAGATCGACATCAGGATTTTATGCGAACTGCAGAAGAACGGGCGGATTTCCAACGTCGAGCTCGCCGAGCTGATCAATCTTTCCCCAAGCCCATGCCTGATGCGGGTCAAGAGACTCCAGACGGAGGGCTTCATCACCGGCTATTCCGCCCAGATCGATGTTGCCAAGCTTGGACAAACTCTGACTGTGTTCGCCGAAATCACCCTGAAGAATCACCGGCAGATCGATTTCGCACGCTTTCTCACGACGATCGAAAAGATCGATTCCGTCGTCGAATGCCATCTCGTTTCCGGCGGGTACGACTATCTCGTCAAGTTCATCACGGCGGGGATCAGCGAATACCAGGCCGTCATGGAACGGCTGGTCGAGATGGATATCGGCATCGACAAGTACTTCAGTTTTGTCGTGCTGAAGTCCCCGATCGTGAAATCCCATCTGCCGCTCGAAAGCATATTCAACGGCTGACGACAGGCGCAGCGATTATCCTCTCATCGCTGCGCGGACGTCCCTATCTTCCAGCGTCTGGTCCAGAGTAGTCCTCGTCCGCTCGATGATGCCGTCGATGTCCGCATCCGTGCAGCAGAGCGGCGGCGCGTAGCCCAGCACGCCCTGGGCAAAGGCGCGGATGACGAGGCCGTTGTCCCATGCACGGTCGAAAATACGGCGCGCTGGATCGGCTTCCGCCGGCAGCGGCGTCTTGCGCTCCTTGTCAGTGACGAGCTCGATTGCGGCGAGCATGCCGCGCCCCCTGATATCGCCGACGAGCGGATGATCGGCAAGCGAGCGAAGCCCTTCCATCAGGCGGTGCCCGGCCTTCCGGCCGTTTTCCAACAGGCCGTTTTCGTAAAGGTCAAGGCACGCGAGCCCGACGGCTGCACTGACAGGATGTGCGGAATAAGTGTAGCCGTGGCCAACGGCCGCCTTGCCGGCGCCGTCTGCAATGGTGTTGTAGACGCGGTCGGACATCAGAACGGCGCCCATCGGCACATAGCCCGACGTCAGGCCTTTTGCCGTGGTCATGAGATCCGGCACGACGTCATCCTCTTCACAGGCGAAGAGCGGACCGACACGGCCAAAGCCGGTGATGACCTCATCGGCAACGAACAGAATGTCGTGCTCCCTGCAAACAGCGTGCATCGCTTTCATCCAGGACGGCGGCGGAACGAGGACGCCTCCCGACCCCTGTACCGGCTCGACATAGAAGGCCGCGACACGTTCGGCGCCGAGTTCGGCGATCTTGGCCCGCAGAGCGGCGACCGATGCCGCAATGATCGCCTGGGGATGCGAACCGACGGGATTGCGATAGGCGTAGTGCGATGGGATCTTGTGCTGCCAGTCGTATGGTACCCCGAAGCCCGCATGAAAGGCCGGCAGCGCGGTCAAGCCAGATCCCGCCGTCGACGATCCGTGGTAGCCGGATTCGACGGAAATGAACTGATCCTTCTGTGGACTCCCCTTGGCATGATAATAGTACCGAATGAACCGGATCGTGCTGTCGACGGCATCGGAGCCGCCCAAGGTGAAATAGACATGGTTCAAATCGCCAGGCGCCAGTTCAGCCAGCCTTGCGGCCAACCTGATCGCCGGTTCGGAGCCCAATCCGAAATAACCCGTCGCATAAGGCAGCTCGCGGAGCTGCCTCAAAGCCGCTTCGACGATGCTGTCCTGTCCGTAACCGGCATTGACACACCAGAGACCCGCAAAACCGTCCAGCAATTGACGGCCCGAGACATCGGTCAGCGTCGCGCCCTTCCCTGACTTCAGCACGCGGACGCCGGTCGCCTCGTGGCTGCGATAGGACGAGACCGGGTGAACCAGATGCGCGCGATCGAGTTCAATCAGCGAGTTGTTCAACATGTCGCCCTCCAGATCGACCGCAATGCTTGTGCGGCACTCCCGATATCTTCGGAGCTCAACGTAAGACGCCCAGGACAGCAGTTGCTCCCGGCCATGACATGGGCGGAAAGCGTTTTGACTTTGATTGACGATCGGCGCCGCATCTTATGCCGGCATCGGCCTGAGCCAGGCATTGGCGCTCACGTTGAGGGTGCCTTTTCGCACAACTCTCTGCCACAGCTCCGATCCGATACGACACAATCTGCTCCCGGTCGCCGCGACAGCGGTGCTTTATCCGGTCGTCTGCCCGCTATGATCCCTGTCGTACCGGAACACGGTGCGTGAGGACCGAAAAGGATCGAGCCATGGCAACGTTTAGACCCAAGTACATCACCTTCGACTGTTACGGCACGCTGACCAATTTCGACATGGCCGGCGCGGCAAGGAGGGTCTATGGCTCTCAACTTTCTGCCACGACGATGGCAAGTTTCACCAAGGATTTCGCTGCCTATCGCCTGGACGAGGTTCTTGGCGCATGGAAGCCGTACTTCGAGGTCGTGCATAATTCGGTAGAGCGCGCGTGCAAGCGCAACGGTATCGCATTTCGGCCGGAAGATGCCCAGCGCATCAATGACGAGATCCACACATGGGGTCCACATCCAGACGTCCCGGCGGGTCTGGCCAAAGTTGCCAGGGAGATTCCGCTGGTCATCCTGTCGAACTCCATGAAGAACCTCATCATGTCGAACGTGGAGAAGCTCGGCGCTCCGTTCCACATGGTCATCACCGCGGAGGAGACCGGCGCCTACAAGCCGCACATGAAGGGCTTTGAGTACATGTTTGACAAGCTGGGCTGCGGCCCGGAAGACATCACCCACGTCTCATCCTCCTTCCGCTACGACCTGATGACGGCCTATGACTTGGGCATCAAGAGCAAGGTCTGGGTGAACCGAGGTCACGAGCCCGCGAACCCCTTCTATGAATACACCGAGGTCGCTGACATCGGAGGGCTTGCCGCGGCCGTCGGCTTGGAGCCTCTTCGCAAAAGCGCATGAGCGCAGTTCCTTTCGGCCTTTCACGACTTGCGTTGTGACGGAAAAAAGGGGGCGGTTCGACCGCCCCCTTTTCTTGTTTCAGATATTTCTGAAGGGCTGCTCAGTCCAGCCCGCCCACGTGGAGCGCCTTCGTCTCGAGATATTCTTCGATCCCGAGCTGGGATCCCTCGCGTCCGAGGCCCGACTGCTTGACGCCGCCGAAAGGCGCAACCTCGGCCGAGATCAGGCCGGTGTTCAGCCCGACCATGCCGAACTCGAGCGCCTCGGCAACACGCCAGGAGCGCTTGAGGTTTTCAGTGTAGAAATAGGCGGCAAGGCCGAACGGCGTGCCGTTGGCGATCGCAATGGCCTCGTCCTCGGTCTCGAACCGGAACAGCGGCGCGACCGGCCCGAAGGTCTCCTCTGAAGCGAGGAGCATCTCCGTCGTCGCGCCGCCGAGCACGACAGGGCGGGCATATTGCCGCCCTTCCGGCACCGACTCACTCTCCGCGATGAGCTTTGCGCCCTTGTTCAGGGCGTCCGTAACGTGCCGCTTGATCTTCTCGATCGCCGCGCCGTTGATCATCGGCCCGATTGCGACCCCCTCTTCCGTACCGGCACCGACTTTCATTTTCGCGACCCGGCTGGCGAGCTTCTGGGCGAAGGCGTCGTAGATGCCAGCTTGCACCAGGATGCGATTGCAGCAGACGCAGGTCTGCCCGCCATTGCGGAATTTCGACGCAATCGCCCCCTCGACCGCTCGGTCGATATCGGCATCGTCGAAGACGATGAACGGCGCGTTGCCACCGAGCTCGAGGCTCAGCCGCTTGATGTTGTCAGCAGCACCCTTCATCAACAAGGCACCGACGCGGGTCGATCCGGTAAACGAGATCTTGCGGACGGTTTCGTTGGCCATCAGTTCCTGGCCGATGTCCGCCGGCATGCCCGTCACGACATTGATCACGCCAGCTGGAATTCCAGCCCGCTCGGCCAAAACAGCGATGGCGAGAGCCGAAAAAGGCGTGAACTCGGAGGGCTTGATGACCACAGTGCACCCGGCGGCAAGCGCAGGCGCCACCTTGCGCGTGATCATCGCGTTCGGAAAATTCCAGGGCGTGATGATCCCGCACACGCCGACCGGCTCTTTTAGCACCAGGATGCGGCGATCTACGGTTGGCGCCGGAATTGTCGACCCATTGATGCGGCGGGCCTCCTCTGCGAACCATTTCACGAATGAGGCGCCATAGCGGATCTCTCCGAGCGATTCAGCAAGCGGCTTGCCCTGTTCCAGCGTGAGCAGCAGCGCCAAATCCTGCTCATGGCGTCGCATGAGCTCGTACCAACGCTCCAGCAGCGCAGCACGCTCCGCATGAGCCTTTGCCTTCCATTGCTTGAACGCAGCTGCCGCCGCCTCGATTGCTGTCCTGGTCTCGTCTCGACCCATATCGGGGATGGTGCCAAGCACTCGCTGGCTCGCAGGATCGATGACATCAACAACCGCTTTCGTGCTCGCATCCCGCCAATTGCCGCCGATCAGCGCTTGCTGGCGAAACAGATCCTTGTCCTTTAATGCAATCATGGGCTTGCTCCTTGGCTTTAGGCCGGCCTCATCATCACTGCCTGATCTGCGAGTGGCGAGACGAAGCCGTCTCATGCGAGCAGTACAGGACTGCACGCCGCATTTTTCATTGAGAATGAAGTGTCTGGCCGCGTTGAATCTGCTCAGACGCGGCGCCGGAGGTCGAAAATTCTGAGGGCCGCTTGATCGTGCTGCCCTCAGCATTGTCTCAGTCGTAATGGCAGACGTAGATCTTTCGCACGGTCTCGATCGTGCGCCAGATCCCAACAAAGCCAGGCTTCATGACAAAGCTGTCGCCGGCACGGTATCTTCTGATCTCACCACCCTTTTCCTCGATTTCGATCAGGCCCGAGAGAATGTGGCAGAACTCGAAGGTGGTGCCCTTGATGGAATGGGTCTCGCCCGGCGTCGCTTCCCAGACGCCGGTCAGCACCTTCTCGCCTTTCGAGGCGTCCTGCGCCCAGGTCTTGAAGGATGGATTGCCCGAAATGAGCCGCTCCGGGGCAGGCAATGCGTTCTTCGGTGTGAAGCCCGGATTGGTGTCGATGGTGACTAGAAGTGACATGGCGCTTTTCCTGTTAATAGCCGAGTGTTCGATCGACGAGGCCGATCGGATTTCGTCCAGCGCGGTGGCGCCGGATGTTCTCTATGACCGATTGTGCCGCCGTATGCGGTTGGGTCACGGACGCGATATGCGGCGTGATGATCACCTTCGGATGGGACCAAAGTGGATGATTTTCCGGCAGCGGCTCGGGATCGGTGACGTCGAGCATCGCTGCTGCCAAATGCCCGCTGTCCAGTGCCTCGATGAGCGCGCCCTGGTCAAGCTGCGGGCCGCGGCCGACATGCAGCAGCCTCGCTCCGACTGGCAAAAGCGAGAAAAGCCTTGCATTCAGGATGCCGCTTGTTTGCTCCGTCAGGGGGAGAAGGCAGACGAGGATATCTGTTCCTCGCAGGAAGTTGCCAAGCTGGTCGTCGCCATGGAAGCAGGCGACTCCCTCGACAGTTTTTTCGCTGCGGCTCCACGCGGCGATGGGAAACTGGAACGGCTTCAGGCGGTCGATTGCAGCCTGCGCCAGCATGCCAAGCCCGAGGAAGCCAATACGCCGATCGGTCGCCTGGGACGTTGCCAGCGCTTGCCAAAGGCCCCTTCTCTGCTGCCCTTGATAAGCCAGCATCTCGCGATGCAGCGTCAGCACGCCGAGGACGACGTATTCCTGCATCATGCGTATGATGCCATCCTCGACCATGCGCACGAGCTTCACCTGCTCGGGTATGGTTTCCGGCTTGAACTGGTCAACGCCAGCCCCGATGGAAAAAAGCACCTCCAGATTACAAAAACGCGAGACATCGTCTGGCACGTTCCAGGTCAGCAGGTACCGTATCTTTTCCGGGTCGATGGATTCGCTGCAATGGTAAAATTCCAGGTCAGGCAGCTCGCACGCAAAAGCCTTGCGGAAGACTGCCCCTCTGACAGCATCAGAATTGAATAGAAATGCCATCGATGCACGCCTCCGCCTCGCTCGGCATGTCGACGACGCCAGGAAGAGCGATTAGCCTTGCAAGACTTTCTTGGGGATTCCCGGCGATCCGCTCTGCCGGCACAGTTTCTTGCCGAACACCGAGAGGGTAGCTGCACGCCGGAGCTTTCCCTGCCGAATTACGTTGCAATACAGGCCGAAGATTTCGAAAAGAAAGCCCAAACAGGGGAAACCTGCTGGCTTTTCGTGCAATAGTGCGGCGAAATACGCCCGCTACCCCATTGTGGCGGAAGAGAAAAGGCGCGATGTGCGAGCGATTGGCACCCCGCGAAGGAATGGACGAGTCGAGATGGGACGAACGGTACGCGTGAAGTCCTTTGAGCTGGCCGCGAAGGACATCAACGACGTTGATGTGACGCTGCTCCACGCACTCTCGACCGGCGTTGGCTGGCCACACCGCCCCAAGGATTGGGATTTCTTGCGCCGCGCAGGTCACGGCATCGTAGCCGTCGATGGTATTGGACGCGTCTTCGGCAGCGCGATGTGGTTCCCATGTGACCGCGAATTCGCGACCATTGGCCTGGTGATCACATCGCCTCGGACCCAGGCTCAGGGGACTGGCCGCTGGCTCATGGAGCAGGTTTTCGAGCGGTGTCGCGACCGGAATTTGACCCTCAACTCGACCCACGCCGCCTATCACCTCTATCTGTCGCTGGGGTTCACGAAGGAAGCCACCGTGTATCAGTGGCAAGGTGAGGTCGCCTCACCAACTCCGCCGGTGCCGACCCTGGAGGGCGAATTGAGCTCGCTGTCCACGGCGAACATCGGAGAGATCGCGGCACTGGACGAACGCGCGTTTGGAGCCAGCCGTCAGAAGTTGCTTGCGTTGCTTTCTGAAGGTGCGTCAATCTGCGTCCTGCGCCGTGGCGGTGCGACCGTCGGTTATTCCATGAAGCGCGAATTCGGGCGCGGTCATGTGATTGGCCCGATCGTTGCCAGCAATGATTCTGACGCGATCCATCTTACGGCCGTGCATCTCAAGGATCTCGCCGGAAGGTTCGCCCGCGTGGATACGCGGGAGCAGACCGGTTTGTTTGCGGACTTCCTTCAACAGAGCCGCCTCGGGATGAACGACACAGTCACAACCATGTCCAAGGGACGGCGATTCCTGAACCGAAAGGAAAACGAGCCGTGGGTCTACGGATTGGCCGGTCACGCCTTGAGCTGAAGCTGTGAAGCATAGAAGCGTGTCCGGCGGAGCCTCTTGGCGACGTCGGACTGGTTCAGCAAACTCGACCTACTCAAGACACACCTCTCCACTCCCGCGGCGCATCACACCCGAGTTTTGCGCTGCTCTCGACGCCCCTTCATCGGAAAGGGCGCAGGGAAGACCGGGCGCCGGCTGGCACCCGCGGTCCGCTGTGCGCAAATTGCGCGAAGACAAGATGCACAGCGGCATACAGGGCAGCCTGGACATCCCGGCCTTCCCTGCGCAGTGGTTTGACGGCTTATGGCGCGCTCTCCCCGGGGAGCGATGCACTATTGCCCCCGTCGCCTTGCGGATGACTGATGCGCGCACCCGGTCGGGCCGCTTCACCACCGCAAGCCTTGACGCACAGACCCCGGGCGTCAGGACCACACGCTTTTGCCGTACGCGGACCGCACCGGTCGTGTGCGCGCTGCTCAACCGCTCACGGGCCAAACCCGCCCTGCGATTGCTGGCGCGCCGATGCACTCCACGTCCACCGCCACCCGGCCCGCGTATCGTGACGGTCGCGAACGCCCCTTATCCCTGGGCCAGGATGCCGACGCATATACGATATTTCCGAATTTCGGTCAAGCAGAATATCTTAGGACAATGGGACAGGCGGTCAGAAGGTGCTCCTGGCGGGAATTATCTGCCGGGCCCAGGAGCGTCTTCTTGGCCCGTCTGTCTCCACATCGTCATTGCGAGCGCAGCGAAGCAATCCAGGAATGCCTCCGCGGCGACACTCTGGATTGCTTCGCTGCGCTCGCAATGACGAGGAGGATTACGCGACCGGGGCCATTCGACTTCCCCGCGCCAATCCCTATATCCTGCGGAAACGATTTGACGCAGCGGACAGCTTCGATGGCCAGAACACGCACGAGGGGCACCGACGCCGACGACCTTCCCCGCTATTTCGTCTGGGTCCGGGGGCTCGAAGGGCCCGAGCCGCAGAAATGGACGGCGATGGATTTCGGCGTCGGCGATTGGAAGCGGCCACTCGTGCTGGCCTATCTGGAGCTGCCGGAAGACGAACGGCCGCTGTCGCTGTCGGTCCTGGCGCGGCGATATCCGCCGCCGCGAGTCGATCTTTCGTAAGCCGGATTGGCGGCGGCCGTCCGTCGGCCGGCAAAATCAGGCGCGACACATGGCAGTCCCATGACTTTCCCGCCCCCATGATTATGGGTGTCACCGCCTTCGCGCTGCGGTTAGACTTGCCTGGCGCCGCGGGGGACACGCGGGTCGCGGGACCATGGACATGACCGAACAGGGCGAGATGGGTGAAGCCATCACCATCCTCCTCGTCGAGGACGACGCTCCGACCTGCTGGCGGCTGCAGGATGCGCTGGCCAAGGCTGGTTACGAGGTGCGCAGCGCCGGTACGCTCGCGGAGGCGCGGCAGGCCCTCGCCGCCGGCGCGCCGCACGTGCTGCTGACGGATCTGCGGCTGCCCGACGGCCACGGCATCGAGCTGATCCGCGAGATGCGGCAGCGCTTTCCCGACACCGAGATCATGGTGATCTCCGCGCTCGGCGACGAGGAGAGCGTGATTTCCGCGATCACGGTCGGCGCCACCGGCTACCTGCTCAAGGACGCCTTCCCCACCGACATCGCCACCACCGTGCGCGACCTGGTCGCCGGACATTCGCCGATCTCGGCCTCGATCGCGCGCTTCATCGTGCGCAGGACACAAGGTGCCGCACAGAGTTCGGCGGAGCCGCCGCCCGGCCCCGCGCTCAACACGGCGAGGCTGACCCCGCGCGAGATCGACATTCTCTGGGGCATCGCCAAAGGCTTCAGCTATGCCGAGATCGCAAGCCATCTCGGCCTGTCCAAGCAGACCGTGCCCGGCCATATCAAGAACATCTATCGCAAGCTCGAAGTGCACACGCGCAGCGAGGCGGTGTTCGAGGCGGTGCAGCAGGGCCTGATCAAGCTGTGAGCGAGATCGCGGCCAAAGCACCCACGAAGGCACCTGCGAAGGCACCGACACGCCCGCGGCGCCGGCTGATCTTGTCGCGGCTCGTGCCCTATCTGCTGCTGCAGGCGTTGATCGTCATCGTCACGATCCTCGGGCTTCGGCTGCTGCAGCCGAGCGATCCCGAGGACTACGCGGTGAGCGATTTTTCGGCGCGGGAGGACGGCCTGACGCGCCCCGTGACGCTGCCGCATTTCACCTCGTCGCGCAACTCGCTGGCCGACCCGCCATTCTACACCGGCACTTTCACGTTCCGGAGCGGCGATGCGGCCTCGGCCTGGTCGGTGTACCTGCCGCGCTTCAGCAACGCGGTGGAGGTCGCCGTCAACGGCGTCGTCGTGCTCGACTCCCGACGCGACGCCAACGCCAACCGGCCCGACCGCAACACGCCGCAGATCGCAGCCATCCCCGCCTCGCTGCTGCGCGAGGGCGGAAACGAGATCACGGTGCGGCTGTTCGTATGGGGACCGCTCAAAGGCTTCCTCGACACCGTCTATGTCGGGCCGGATATCGCCTTGCGCCCGGCCTATGAGACACGCACGCTGCTGTTCGTCACGCTGCCGGTGATGTTCTCCGCCTGGCAGGCGATCCTGGCCGTCATCCTCGCGATCATGTGGCTGATGCGGCGCCACGAACCGGTCTATGGCGTGCTCGCAGCCGCGATGGTGCTCGGTGTGGTGCAGGCATTCGTGCCGCCGCCGGCGCCGCCGGCCACGGTCTCCCGGCTCACCGCGGTGCTGCTCGCGTCCGCACCGATCGAGAGCGCGCTGATCGTCGTGTTCGGCGTGCTGTTCTTCGGCTGGCGCTGGCCGCGCTACGGCACGCTGCTGTTCGTGCCCGGCGTCCTCGTGTTCGTGGTCGGGCTGATCGGGGGCCCGCCGCTGCCGCGGATCCTGTTCCTGGTGCTCGGCATTCCCACCGTCGGGCTCTGCCTGGTCCTGATGGCCTGCATCACGGCGACCGCCGTGGTGCGGCGGCAGGACGCGGCGAGCTTCACGATCGGCTGCGCGGTGACCATCGTGCTGGTCTGCTGGGCCCAGGACATGCTCACCGTGCTCGATATCGCGAGCAACGATCGCATCTTCGTCTCGCGGCTGTCCTATTCGGCGATGCTGGTCGCGATCGGCGCCGGGCTGACCTGGCGCTTTGCCCGCGCCTTGAACCAGGTCGACAGCTTTGCCGGCCAGCTGGTGACGCGCGTGCGCGAGGCCGAGGAGCGCCTGAAGGCGAGCTTTGCCCGCGAGGAGGAGCGCGCCCGCGCGGCGGCGCTCGCCAACGAGCGCACGCGCCTGATGCGCGACCTGCATGACGGTCTCGGCGGCCAGCTCGTGAGCATCGTCGCGCTGTCCGAGCGTGGCAGCGCCGGCGCGACCATCACGGACGCCGCGCGCGCGGCGTTGAAGGATCTGCGCCTCGTCATCGATTCCATGGACGACATTGGCGGCGACCTGATGCTCGCGCTCGGCTCCTGGCGCGAGCGCGCCA
The DNA here is from genome assembly GCF_028128865.1 of Bradyrhizobium sp. CCBAU 11357. Lineage (NCBI taxonomy): Bacteria > Pseudomonadati > Pseudomonadota > Alphaproteobacteria > Hyphomicrobiales > Nitrobacteraceae > Bradyrhizobium > Bradyrhizobium sp. CCBAU 11357. The sequence continues at coordinate 212,195 of NZ_LBJW01000107.1, forward strand.
CGGCCCAATTGCGGCCGCACGACATCGCACTCGAGTGGCGCGTGGCGACGCCGCAGGGCCTGCCGCTGCATCCCGAGCTGAGGCCATGGCACGTCATCCAGATCGTGCGCATCCTCGACGAGGCCGTGACCAATGCGGTCAAGCACGCGCAGGCCCGCCGCATCGCAGTGACCATCGACACGTTCGACGCAGGCCAGGGGCCGTACGGCGTCATCAGCGTGACGGACGACGGAAGCGGCTTTGCGCTGACAGGCAATGGCGAGGCCGCGGGCACCGGGCAGACCGCGCGCGGCCTGCGCAACATGAAAAGCCGCGCCGCGCGCTGCGGCGCGGTGCTCGACCTGACGTCTGATTCCTCCGGCACGCGCGTGCGGCTGAAATTGCCGCAGCGTTTTCCCGACGGCGACATGGCCGCGGGCTGAAAGGCCCCCTCCCCGAACGTGTGGGGCGCACGGAGAGAGGGGACGGGCCAGGTTAAAATTTCCTGCGGAGGACGGGGGGTGTTCGTCCGCAGGCCCCGTTGGCCCGAAGCGATCCAATCAGTTCAATCGAACGGAGAATATCAGCGCACGCCGACGCGATTGACCGGGCCGCCGCGATTCATCGGCGTTCCCGCGCGCACGCCGACGCCGGGCGCGCCGACGCCGGGCGTTGCGACCGCCGCCGCCGCGACCGGCGCTCCCACCACCACGGCGCCAGTCGGCCGCACCACGCAGCCCTTCGGCACGCCGACGGTCTTGCAATAGACCACAGCCTGCGCCGGGCTCGTGCCCAGCGACACCATCGCCGCGCCCGCCAGCGCCATGACCGTCAGCGCCATGACCGTCAGCCTTGCGCCCGGCGCTCCAGCTCTCTTCGACATTCTTGCTCTCCTGCTTCCCGTTCGGCGTCCCGATGCAATCACCGGGTTTCGCAGCCGAGGTGCAGCCTGAATGACAAAAGTGGGCGCACCGATACATGCCATGAAGATGGGGGTACCGCGGGCGGGAGGACTGGCCGGTGCCATGAACATGGCATGGACCCGCGGCCGGGCTTTGCGAGATGGTCCGGCCCGATTGATCCCGGTCGGGACCAACGACGATTGCAAAGAGGTGCTTCATGAAGATTTCGGTTCTTGCCGCGCTGCTGCTCGCAGCTGCCACCCTGCCCGCTGCGGCGCAGTCCGGTCCATCCGTCCAGGAGCAAATGGCCTGCCGCGGCGACGCCAGCAAATTCTGCGCCGAGCATATCGGCAAGCCGCCGCAGATGAATGCCTGCCTGCGCGAGAACAAGTCGAAGCTCTCGGACTCCTGCCGCAAGGTGGTTGAATCGCGCGGCGGCTAGTCGTTCGCCCCTCTCTCTTGGGAGAAAACAGAGAGGGCGGCGCTCTGCCGCCCTCTCGATAAATGCCGAAGGCGCGCCGCTATTCCTGCATCATCTCGCCGCTTCCGCCGAACTCGGCCGGAAAATCCTTCAGCTTGGGCAGGCCGTCGCGCATCGGCAGCACGGTCTCGGCATAATTGACGTGAACTCCGGGCGTGAACGCGAGCGTGGGGATGGTGGCGGTGAAGACGTCGACCAGACCGAGCGGCGGATGGTTGGTCATGAGATGGCCGCCGCACTGCTTGCAAAATTTGCGCTGGCTGAGCGGCGTCTTGGCGAAGGTCTCGACATTCTGAGCGCCTTCGGTGATGCGCACGGCTTCGGGCTTCCACAGGCTGAAGGCGTTGACCGGACCGCCCGACCACGAGCGGCACGAGCGGCAATGGCAATAACCCATCGCCTCCGGCTCGCCCGTGACCTCGACCGTGACCGCGCCGCAGAAGCAGTTTCCGACATGTTTCATCTGGAACCTCTCCGTTTTTCTGAAGGATTGTTATTGCGCGTCGGCGCCCCGCGCCCCTTCCAGTGGACGCGCGTGGCTTGGCCGAGACTATACCGATCGGCGCCAGGGAATAAGCATCGAAACGCGTTGTTTGTACTGCCGGTACTCGTTGCCGAAGAGATCCATGAGGTCGCTCTCCTCCAGCGCGATGCCGACGAAGATGTAGAGCGTGGTCACGGCCGCGAACAAAAGATGACCCGCGGTCATGACCGGCGCCGCCCAGAACGCGACGATGAAGCCGAGATAGATCGGATGGCGGACGAACTTGTAGAGCAGCGGCGTCCTGAAGCGCGGCGGCTCCATCTCCTTGCCGACGAGATGATTGGTCACCTGATGCAGGCCGAACAATTCGAAATGGTTGATGATGAAGGTCGAGGTGAACACCAGCACCCAGCCGGCGAAGGACAACGTGACCAGTGTCACGGCAAGATCGGGGTTCTCCACGCTCCATATGACCGACGGCAGCGGACGCCACTGCCAGAACAGGAGGAGCAGTGACAGGCTCGCGAACAGCACGTAGGTGCTTCGCTCGACCGGCTTGGGGACGAACTGCGTCCACCAATCCTTGAATTGCCGGCGCGCCATCACGCTGTGTTGAACCGCGAACAACGACATCAGCAGCAGGTTGATGATGACCGCGCGAACGACGGGCGCTTCGGCACCGGTGTCGATGGTCTTGGGCACCATCACCCCCATGACGAAGCCGATCGCATAGAGAATGGTGACGAAAAACACGAGATACGCCGCAATTCCGTACAGAAAGGCAATGAACCTGAACATGCGAGAGCCCGTAATCGCCGGGCCGATGGAATGAACCTGGTGATCGAGTTGGGTCATAGAACGCTCCGTTGTGCCGAGGCATCGACACGGTTTGGTCTTCGCACCATGCCGGATCGGACGTCCCGCGGCTTTTGCAGACGATTGATTTTCGCCTGAGACGACTTTGATTTTTGCTTGAGACGACGAAAACGTGCGATTTCGCTTTGAAAACAACGTGCTGGACGGCGACCTTCGGGAGCTCACATGCGAGGGAATAGCCGTCCCGTTGCAGCCGCAAGTGTTCGATCTGCTGCTTTATCTGGTCGGGCAACGGGCGCGAGTGGTCAGCAAGGATGACCTGATCAGCCAGATCTGGAACAACCGGATCGTCTCGGATTCCGCCCTGAACAGCCGGATCAACGCCGCACGCAAGGCGCTGGGCGATGACGGTGCGACCCAGCGCCTGATCAAGACCATTCCACGCAAGGGCTTTCGTTTCGTCGGCGAGGTCCGGGAAGAGGTGGCGGCGTCGCCTGCGCGGACGGAAGCCAAGCCCGCTCCCCCGCGCGCGGCGGACCGTCCGGCGATCGCCGTACTCGCCTTCGAGAACATGAGCGGCGATCCCGCGCAGGACTATTTCGGCGACGGGATCAGCGAGGACATCCTCACCGCGCTGTCGAAGCAGCGCTGGTTCATGGTGATCGCCCGCAACTCTTCCTTCACCTACAAGGGGCGTGCGGTCCATATCAGGCAGATCGCCGAGGAGCTCGGTGTCCGCTACATCGTCGAAGGCAGCGTGCGCAAGGCAAACAACCGCGTGCGCATCACCGCACAGCTCAACGACGCCGTCTCGGGCAGCCATCTCTGGGCCGAGCGCTATGACCGCGAGCTCGTCGATGTCTTCGCCGTGCAGGACGAGATTACCAACGCGATCGCCGCGGCGATCGAGCCGCAGATCCACGCGGCCGAGAATTTCCGCAGCCATCGCAAGCCGCCGGCGAGCCTCGACGCCTGGGACCTCTTGATGCGCGCGCTGTCGCATTATTGGCGCGTGACGCGCCAGGATCACGAGGCCGCGAAGGCGCTGCTCGCGCGCGCGATCGCGATCGATCCGAATTACGGCCAGGCGCTGTCGCTGCTGGCCGTGAACGACATGTTCGGCGTGCATCTCGGCTGGGTCGAGCTCGCCGCGGTTGCGCCGGCCGCGGAAGCCGCCGCGCTCAAAGCGGTGCGCTGCGACCATGAGGATTCCTGGGCGCATGCCGCGCTCGGCAGCGTCTGCTTCTCGACCCGCAGGCTCACAGACGCGCTGTCCGAATTCGAGCAGGCGCTCGCGCTCAATCCGAACTTCTCGCTGGCGCAGGGCTATTACGCGCTGGCGCTGTCCTATGCCGGACGCTCGAACGACTCGTTCGAGGCCGCGCAAAAGGCGATCCGGCTGTCACCGCGCGATCCGTCACTGGCGATCTATCACGGCATCGCCGCCTATGCGCGCTTCACCGAGCGGCGCTATGGCGAGGCCATCGCGCTCGCACGCGAGGCGATCCGGCACCGCGGCGACCTCACCGGCGCCTATCGCGTGCTCGCCGTCTCCGCCGGCATGACCGGCGATGGCGCGCTTGCGGACATGGCACTCGGAGAGCTCCGCCGCACCCAACCGGGCATCTCGCTGCACTGGATCGCGACGCAGCTGCCGTGGGCCAACGAGCGAGATCGCGACCACTATCTGGAGGGATTCCGCCGCGCCGGGTTGCGGTGAGACGTCTTGCCCTGGCGGGGTAAGCGCGAGGGCGCTCTCGCCGCCGCCATGCCGCGACGCTGTGTCGCTATTCGCAGCCGTCATGTCGACGCACGACGAACGTGACGGACGCCCAGCAATACAAGCCCAACTCATCAAAACAGGACGCGCTGTACATTTTTTGTGCGAGCACTGTCGCGACTTTCATCTTGCCGCGCCGAACGGGACTGTGTGAGCCTCGATGGCGGATGGGGACTGGGATGGACCGACCGTCGCTTTGCGCGCCAGGGCGCCTGCGAAGCGTTTGCGGCTGGTCTCGCTTGAGAAAGATACGACATGCCAAAACGAGTGTTGCTTGGTCTCCTCCTGGCTTGCGGCCTTGCGGCCCCTGCGCTGGCACAAGAGCCGAAAACGGGCGGTGTGATCAATGCCGTGATCCAGCCCGAGCCGCCGGGCCTGATGCTTGCGATGGTCCAGAACGGCCCGGTCCAGATGGTCTCGGGCAACATCTTCGAAGGCCTCTTGCGCTACAGCCCCAAGCTCGACCCGCTGCCGGAGCTTGCCGAGAGCTGGAGCGTCAGCGAGGACGCCAAGACCTACGCCTTCAAGTTGAAGAAGGGCGTGACCTGGCATGACGGCAAGCCCTTCACCGCCGCCGACGTGCTGTTCTCGATCGAGATGCTGAAGCAGACCCATGCGCGCGCCCGCACCAACCTGTCGCAGGTCGACAAGATCGAGACGCCGGACGATTACACGGTGGTGTTCACGCTGAAGCAGCCGTTCGGCCCGTTCCTCGGCATCTTCGAGGTCGGCTCGATGCCGATGGTGCCGAAGCATCTCTACGACGGCACCGACTGGAAGACCAATCCCTACAACAACGCGCCCATCGGCACCGGGCCCTTCATGTTCAAGGAATGGCAGAAGGGCTCGTACATCCGCCTGGTCAAGAATCCGAACTACCACGAGAAGGGCAAGCCCTACCTCGACGAGATCTACTGGCAGATCATTCCCGACGCCGCGGCGCGCTCGGTGGCGTACGAGACCGGCAAGGTCGACGTGCTGCCCGGCGGCTCGGTCGAGAATTTCGACGTGCCGCGGCTGTCGAAGCTGAAGGACACCTGCGTCACCGGCGCCGGCTGGGAATTCTTCTCGCCGCTGGCCTGGCTGTGGCTCAACAACCGCCAGGGTCCGCTCGCCGACAAGCGGGTGCGGCAGGCGATCATGTATGCGATCGACCGCGACTTCGCCAAGGACGTGATCTGGAACGGGCTCGGCAAGGTCGCCACCGGCCCGTCGGCCTCGACCATCAAGTACTACACCGACGACGTGAAGAAGTATCCCTACGATCCGGCCAAGGCCAAGGCGCTGCTGAAGGAAGCCGGCTACAAGGGCGAGAAGATCCGCCTCTTGCCGCTGGCCTATGGCGAGACCTGGCAGCGCTGGGGTGAAGCCGTGAAGCAGAACCTCCAGGACGTCGGCATGATCATCGAGACGATCGCCACCGACGTTGCCGGCGGCAACCAGAAGATCAGCGACTGGGATTACGACATCGCCTTCACCTATCTCTACCAATACGGCGATCCCGCGCTGGGGGTGGGACGCAACTACATTTCCAGCAACATCGCCAAGGGCCAGGTCTTCAACAACGTCGAGGGCTATTCCAACCCTGAGATCGACAAGCTGTTCGCCGACGGCGCGGTGGCGACGCCCGACTCCAAGCGCAAGGAGATCTACGAGAAGGCGCAGAAGATCCTGGTCGAGGACGTGCCGGTGGCCTGGATGCTCGAGCTGCAATTCCCGACCATCATGCGCTGCAAGGTCAAGAACCTGATCACCACGGGGATCGGGGTCAACGATGGCTTCAAGGACGCATGGCTCGACAAGTGACGGCAGGCGCTCCGAACTCCCCTTACCTCTCCCGCTTGCGGGAGAGGTCGCTGCGCTCGAAGAGCGTAGCGGGTGAGGGCTCTCTCCTCTTGGCAATCCCTTTGCGGAAGCACCCCCTCCCCTGCCCTCCCCCGCAAGCGGGAGAGGGAGCGCACCGCCGCTGCGGCTGCGACCACCCCGATATCATCGCCATTTGATCATGCTCTCCTTCGTCGCCCAGCGTGTCCTCAAGGGCGTGATCGTCCTGCTCGCGATCGTCGTCCTCAATTTCTTCCTGATCCGCCTGGCGCCCGGCGATCCCGCGATCGTGATGGCGGGCGAAGCCGGGGCCAGCGACCAGGTCTTCGTCAAGCAGCTCCGGGAGAAGTTCGGCCTCGACAAGCCACTGCCCGAGCAGCTCTTCATCTACGTCAAGGGCGTCGTCGGCCTCGACCTCGGCTTTTCCTTCCGCCAGCAGGCACCGGTCGCGAAGCTGATCGGCGAGCGGCTGCCGGCGACGCTGCTCCTGACCCTGACGGCATTCGCGATCTCGCTGATGCTCGGCATCCTCTGCGGCACCTTCGCCGCGCGCTTTGCCGGAACCTTTCTCGACACCGGCATCACCGTGTTCGCGCTGATCTTCTACGCCATGCCGATCTTCTGGGTGGCGCTGATGGGCATCCTCTTGTTCTCCGTCACCTTCGACTGGCTGCCTAGCTTCGGTTACGAGACCGTCGGCGCCAACCTCACCGGCCTTGCCCATGCGGTCGATGTCGCAAAGCACCTGATCATGCCGGCAATGACGCTCGGCCTGTTCTTCATGGCGACCTACACCCGCATGACGCGCGCCTCGATGCTTGAGGTGAAGCGCCTCGACTTCGTCAAGACGGCGCGCGCCAAGGGCCTCAGCGACGCCGTGATCCAGCGCCGCCACGTGCTGCGCAATGCGCTGCTGCCGGTGGTGACGCTCGCCGGCGTGCATTCCGGCACGCTGATCGGCGGCGCCGTCATCACCGAGACCGTGTTCGCCTGGCCCGGGATCGGGCGGCTGATGTACGACGCCCTGCTGCAGCGCGACTACAATCTGCTGCTCGGTGTGTTCGTGATCTGCTCCGCCATGGTCCTGATCTTCAACCTCGTCACCGACCTCGTCTATCGCCTGGTCGATCCGCGCATCGAATACGCCTCATGAAACAGTTCTGGAAATCGATGCTGAGGAGCCCGAGCGGCGTCATCGGGCTCGTCATCCTCCTGGTCGCGGTCTCCGTCGCGGTGTTCGGACCGATGCTGTTCCCGAACTCGCCCTGGCGCATGGTGCAGCGGCCGTTCCTGCCGCCGTTCACGCTCGGGGCCGTGCCGCTCGGCACCGACGCGCTCGGCCGCGACATCTTCGCCGGCATGATCTTCGGCGCCCGCGTCTCGCTTCTGGTCGGCCTCGTCTCCACGCTGGTGGCGCTGATCGTCGGCGTGCCGATCGGCGCCATGGCCGGCTATTTCGGCGGCAAGGTCGATGACGCCCTGATGCGCTTCACCGAGTTCTTCCAGACCATTCCGAGCTTCGCGCTCGCGATCGTGCTGGTCGCGATCCTGCAGCCCTCGATCTATTCGATCGTCGCCTCGATCGCGCTGGTGAGTTGGCCGCCGGTCGCCCGCCTCGTGCGCGGCGAGGTGCTGTCGCTGCGGACGCGCGAATATGTCCAGGCCGCCGTGGTCACCGGCCAGAGCAACAGCTGGATCATCCTGCGCGAAATCCTCCCCAACGCGTTGTCGCCCGTGATCGTGCTGGCCTCGCTGATGGTGGCGACCGCGATCCTGCTGGAATCCTCGCTGTCCTTCCTCGGCCTCGGCGATCCCAATCTGATCTCCTGGGGCTACATGGTCGGCGCCGGCCGCACCGTGATCCGGCAAGCTTGGTGGATCACCGTGTTTCCGGGCGTCGCCATCCTGATCTCGGTGCTCGGGCTGAACCTGATCGGCGAAGGCCTCAACGATGCGCTCAATCCGCGCCTGTCGCGGGAGGGCCGCTGACGATGACCGCCTCGCCCGCCGTCTCCATCAAGAACTTGCGGATCGCGTTGCCCAAGGGCGCCGAGCGCCCCTTCGCGGTCGACGGCGTCTCGCTCGATCTGCAGCCCGGCAAGATCGTCTGCGTCGTCGGCGAGTCCGGCTCCGGCAAGTCGATGTGCGCGCATGCGCTGATGGGCCTGTTGCCGGATACGGTGTCGGTCGCCTCGGGCGAGATCCAGTTCGAAGGCAGCGACTTGCTCGAGCTCGATGACGACGGCTGGCGCGATCTGCGCGGCCGACGGCTCGCGATGATCTTCCAGGAGCCGATGACCGCGCTCAATCCGTTGATGCGGATCGGCGACCAGATGGCGGAGATGTTCGAGGCGCACGGCCTGCTCACGCCGAAGGAGCGGCGCGCCAAGGCGTTGTCGCTGGCACGCGAGGTCGGCCTGCCCGACCCCGAGCGCATCGTCCGCGCCTATCCGCACCAGCTCTCCGGCGGCCAGCGCCAGCGCGCCATGATCGCGATGGCGCTCGCGCTCGAGCCGGCGGTGCTGGTCGCCGACGAGCCGACCACCGCGCTCGACGTCACCACGCAGGCCCAGATCCTGAAGCTGATCCGGAATCTCCAGCAGAGCCGCAACATGGCGGTGATGTTCATCACCCATGATTTCGGCGTCGTCGCCGATATCGCCGACCAGGTCGTGGTGCTCCGCCATGGCAAGGTCGTCGAGGAAGGGCCGGCCACAGTCGTCTTCAACGCGCCGCAGCACGACTACACCAAGGCACTGCTTGCGGCCGTGCCCTCGATGGATCCGCCGCCGCGAGAGCCACTCGACGATCGGGCCAGGGCCGTCGATGTGATCGGGCTGGACAAGACCTATGTCACGTCGGGTGGTTGGTTCCGCGAGGATCGCCGCGTCGACGCCGCGCGCGCGGTCAATTTCAACATCCTCAAGGGCGAGACGCTCGGCCTGGTCGGCGAATCCGGCTCGGGCAAGTCGTCGGTGGCGCGCCTGGTCATGCGGCTGATCGAAGCCGACCGCGGCACGGTGCGGATCGGCGAGACCGACCTCACGTCCCTGTCCGGCAAGGCGCTGCGTGCCGAGCGCCATCGCATCCAGATGATCTTCCAGGATCCGTTCGCCTCGCTCAATCCAAGGCGCAAGATCGTCCACATCATCGCCGACGGCCCGATTGCAGCCGGCCTCGATCCGAAAGTTGCGTTCGACCGCGCCCGCGATCTCCTCAAGATGGTAGGCCTCGATGCGGGCGCGCTCGAACGCTATCCGCACGAATTCTCCGGCGGCCAGCGCCAGCGCATCGGCATTGCCCGTGCGCTCGCGCTCGAGCCGGAGATCATCGTCGCGGATGAGGCCGTCTCCGCACTCGACGTCTCCGTGCAGGCGCAGGTGTTGAAGCTGCTGGAAGACCTCAAGGCGCGCCTCGGCCTGTCGATGCTGTTCATCACCCACGATCTGCGGGTCGCGGCCCAGATCTGCGACCGCATCGCGGTGATGCAGCGCGGCGCCATCGTCGAGCTGAAGCCGACTGCGCAACTGTTCGCCGCGCCCGAGCATGCCTATACGCGCGAGTTGCTCGCAGCCGTGCCCGGACGGAAGGAGCACGCGCCGGCGGCCTGAGACGGCTCGTTCGTTCATCGATCTCCGTGATGGTTCCAAAGACTTGCACGCTGAGCGGGACGAAACCTATTCGATCCAGCAGCATTTGCTTTTGTGAGACCATCCTTGCTCATGTCGGCAAGGGGTGAGTTGACGCCAATACTCGCTCGTCGCGGCTGACGCCGTACAACGAACGTGACGTGGTAGGCAGCTTCACAACCCAGCAAATGAGACACACCGGGATGCTGGGAATCGCGCAGCGCAGTCACGCGCTTTTTATCCGGTCGTGACCGGACCCGCCGCTTCAAAGCCGAAGGCGGCACCATAGATGACGATTGAAATGATCGACGTCATCTCATGACGGACTCACACTGTATTCGGAGCCAACATGGGCGAAGTTATTCGATTTGTCTCAAAATCCGAGCGCGAGCGAGCACGCCTCATCGAGGAGGCACGCGCGATCTACGACAGCATCTTCCCGCCGGCCGATCCGGCCAACGAGGACCAGGGAAAGCCGGCGATCGGCCGCCCGTTCATCGGCCGCGACGGGGGTAACATATCGTGATCAAGATCATCGCCGTGCTTTGCAGCCTCGCCTCTCCCTCCAATTGTCACGAGCAGATCGTCACCACGTCGGACTTCGCGCAAGTCTCGGTGCAGTCGTGCCTGATGGGCGCGCCGCAGCTCGCCGAATGGATGAACCAGCATCCGGCCGAGCGCCTTGCGGCATGGCGCTGCGTGATCGGTCAACAAACCGGCCGCGGGATCTAGGCCCGGACCTCTCGCTTCGGCGGAGTAAGCCGTTCGCGTGCCCCGGAAGCGGCGCAGCGCTTCCCTGGCGATGCGAAGCATCGTCCAGCGAGCGCCGCGCTGCAGAGCCGGGGCCCATCGCAGCCCCGAGTCTTGCAGCCCCCTGGGTCCCGGCTCACGCTTCGCGCGTCCGGGACACGGCACCAAGCCTGCGCCTCGCTGAACGTTGGGCAGTGACGGCATTCCATCCCCGGAGTAACCTCTCGTTGCGGCCGTTCGCAGCAAGGGGGACGCCGGATGGAAGTCGCCAGTCTCGTTCTTCCGGTCTTCGCGATCATCGTCACCGGCTGGCTCGCAGGCGAGCTTGGCTATCTCTCGCGCTCGCTTGCCGATGCCCTGGTCCACTTTGCCTACAACGTGGCGATGCCGGCGCTGTTGATCGTCACGATCGCCCAGGAACCGGCGCGCAATCTCCTGGAATGGCGCTTTCTGCTCGCATTCGGCGGCGGCTCGCTGATCTGCTTCGCGCTCGTGTTCCTGCCGGTCCGCGCAGGCGGCAAACACGATCTTGCCAGCAGCACCATCCATGGGATGGCAGCGGCGATGACCAACACCGGATTCGTGGCGCTACCGATCCTGCATGCGATCTACGGCCAGCCCGCCGTGCTGCCCGCGGCTGTCGCGACGGTGTTCGTGGCCGCGGTGATGTTTCCGATCACGGTGATCCTGCTGGAAAAGCACGATGCACGCGGAGCCTCCGTACATTCCACGGGACTGGCAAGGCAAATCCTGCTCAATCCCATGGTGTTGTCGACGCTCATCGGCCTCACCTGGGCGGTGACGGGACTGCCGATTCCGGCACCGGTCGCGGCCTACCTCAACATGATCGCTGCCGCGCTCACGCCGTGCGCGCTGTTTGCCATCGGGCTCGGTCTCTCCGTGGAGGGCCTGAGGTCCAACCTGAAAGCGTCGTTTGCGCTCGCGGCGGTGAAACTCGTGGTCATGCCGCTCATCGTCTACGGACTTTCCGTCATGATCGGCCTCGCCCCTCTCTACACGGTTGCAGCCGTCATCTGCGCGGCGGTGCCGACGGCGAAAACCGTCTACGTCCTCGCGCATGAGCACAAGGTCGAGGAAAAGCTGGTTGCAGCCACGGTCTCGATCACGACGATGCTGTCGGTCGCGACATTGCTGATCGCGCTTTATCTGCTCTCGGGATCGGCGAGCGGCCTGCGTTGATCCGCCAGTGGCTTGCGCCTTACCCGGAGCCCTCTCTATCTCGTTGTATTGCTCCAGGTCGGAACCGAGTTGGTCACGCCGACCGAGGGCCAATTGTATGATCCGACCGACGGCGCGGTGACGGTGCCGACCGTCTGTCCCGACGATCCGTAGGACGCCCCCAGCTGTGCGGCCGGCGCTCCGGCTCCGCTATAGGTCGGCGCCATCACACCAGTGCTGTATTGCCGGCTCGACCGGACCTTTTTTGCTTCAGCCGCGAAAGGCGCGGCGAGAAGTCCGGTAGTGACGAGCGCGGCGATGGCAAGTCTGACTGTCTTCATGGCTGATCCTTTCGCCCGCTTCGCGCCCCCATATGCCCAAGTGGTCATGCATCGGGAAATTTCCATGGGTCTGCCTTCATAACTCCGCGAGCGGACGAAAGCGCCGGAGCGCGGCGCGCTCCACCGCCTTCGGATGGACCCGAATCAGCGCTAGTGCATTGCTTTCAGTGACTTCCCTGGACGCAAGCATGACCGGCGCCGAACTGAAGCAGCTTCGCAACGACCTCTCCGATGCCCTCGAGCGCAAGCTCAGCGCGGCCGACATGGCCAAGCTTTGCGGTTTGCCGGGAACGAGCGGCGCCGACACCATCCGGCGCTGGGAGGTCAGCGGCCCGACGCCGGAGGCGACCAGGATCTTGCGCGTGCTCGCGATGGCGAGCGAGCGCTATCCGATCCTGGAGAAGTTCGACATCTTTGATCGACACGACGTGCGTGAGGAAGACAGGCCGGCGAAGCGCACCGCCTTTCGCGCGCAGATGCGCGATGAGGCGCGGCGGCGCCTTGGTTAACACAAGACGCGCGCAAGTTACCGACACGGCGCGCCGTTAAGCCTTCCTTCACCACTTCTTAAGTCGCCATTAAGCACGAAAATCATTTGCACCCCAACAAGTTACGTTGGGTCTCGCTGTGCCACGGATGTGACAGCATTTTCGTCAAAAGCGAGCTATCTGCAAAACCAATGCGGCGCAGAGAACGCGCCTGCCGGGGACCTTACGTGTTGGAGTTCAAGACCATGAAGAAGATTCTGTTTGCGACCGTGGCGCTGCTCGTGCTGGGCGCGGCTGCGCCGGCCGTCGGCGCCGATCTCGGCAACCGCAATTATTACAAGACGCCCGCGCCGGCCTACGCCGCGCCGATCTACAATTGGACGGGCTTCTATCTCGGCGCCCATGTCGGCGGCGCGTTCTCCAGCGACAACAATTTCAACGGCCTCTCCACCGGCAACAACGGCAACGGCCGCTTCCTCGGCGGCGTGCAGGTCGGTGCGGACTGGCAGTTCAACCCCAACTTCGTGGTCGGCGTCGAAGGCCAGTATTCCTGGCTTTCCGGCAGCGTCGGCGCGGTGTTCCCGGGCGGCATCGCCTACACCAACGACCAGCGCGGCCTCGGCTCGATCACCGGCCGCGTCGGCTACACCTGGGGTCCCGGCCTGGTCTATGTGAAGGGCGGCTACGCCTATTCGGACAACAACGAGAAGGTCACCGTCGGCGGCGTGCCGACCGCCTTCGTCATCACCGGCGATCACCGCAACGGCTACACCGTCGGCGCCGGCCTCGAATACATGTTCGCCCCGAACTGGTCGGCCAAGGCCGAGTACCAGTACTACAATTTCGGCGAGGCGAGCTTCACCGGCGGTCCGCTCGCGGGCACCGGAAGCTTCACCACCGACGACCATACCCTCAAGGCGGGCGTCAACTACCGCTTCAACTGGGCAAGCCCGGCTGTGGCGCGCTACTGATCGTTAGCAAGACATTATCGCGATGAGGGGCCGGCGACGTTGCCGGCCCTCTTTTTTCGCTCTGCGGAACGCGCGCAACCGGTTGCAGCAATTGCGATTTTTTAACCGCCCCGCCCGATACTCCCCGCCACAAAACATAAGCAAGGGCGTGGGGGAATTTCGATGGGCATCCGTTTCAGTCTCGGCCGTTTCAAGCCGCGTTTCAAAATGCCGAGATGGGGCGTGCGCGGCAGCCTGTTCGCGGCCTTCGCGGTCATCGCGGGCATGGGCCTCGTGATCGCGGCCGGCGCAGGCCTTGCGCTGCAAAATCTCGGCGGACGCATTTCTGAACTGAGCGGACGAGACATTCCGCGCCTTTCCGCCAGCCTGCAATTGTCGGCGCTGAGCGCGAGCCTCGCGGCACAGGGACCGGCCCTGCTTGCGGCGCAAAGCGAAGACGCCCTGAACGAACGCACCAAGAAGCTCAGGGAATTGCAGGAGCAAACGCAGCAGAAGCTCAACGAGATCATCGAGCTCGGCGGCGACAAGAGCGTCGTGTCCGGACTCAGCGACACGATGAAGAGCATCAACGAGGCGGCTCAGAGCCTGACCAAGGCCGCCCGCGAACGGCTCGACGTCGCGGCCCTGCACGAAAAGCAATATGACGCGCTTCGCAACGCGCAGGGCGCCTTCGTCGGGGCAGCGAGCCCGGCGATGCTGGACGCGCAGACCCGCGTCAATGCCATCCTCGGTTCCGCCGACCTGTCCGCCGCCGACGCGAACGACGCCGCGCAGACCGTCGGCCAGCTCGGCAACGTCGTCGCCAGCGGCAATCTCGCGGCCGCCAACATGAGCGCGGCGCTTTCGGCGAGCACCAGCGACAGGCTCGACGACATCCAGAAGGAATTCAAGACGGCGCAGGGACGCCTGCGGTCGAACCTCGATCTGTTGCCGGACAACCAGGGCAACAAGATGCTGCGCGACACCGCGGAAAAGCTGCTCGCGCTCGGCACCGGCAAGACCGGCGTGTTCAATCTGCGCGAAAAGGAGCTCGACTCCATCGACTACGGCCAGACCATCCTGGACGAGACCCGCAAGCTCAATGTCGGCCTCGGCATCAGCGTGCAGCAGCTGGTCGACGGCGTGCAGAAGGAGACCAACACCTCGACCTTCCAGGCGCGGCAGGAGATTTCGCTCGCGACCTCAGTCATGCTGGCGCTGGGCGCGCTGATGCTGGTCGGGTCGGCGCTGTTCGTCTGGCTCTATGTCGGCCGCAACATCCTGCGCCGGATCGGCGCCCTGCAACAGTCGATGCAGCTGCTCGCCAACGGCGATCTCGAGACCGAGATCTACCGCTCGAAGAATCACAACGACGAAATTTCCGTCATGGCGAACACGCTGCAGGTGTTCCGGGAGAGCATGATCGAGACCCGCGCGCTGACGAGCGAGCAGGACAAGGACCGTATCGCCAAGGCCGAGCGTGCCGCGCGCATGGAAGCGAAGATCGCCCAGTTCGAAAGCACGGTGCGCTCCGCGCTCGACAATCTGGCGCAATCGGCCAATTCGATGCAGTCGACCGCGCAGAGCATGTCGAACACCGCCGACCAGTCCAACGCGCTGGTCAACGCGGTCGCCTCCGCCGCGGAAGAGACGTCGGTGAACGTGCAGACCGTGTCGGCCGGCACCGAGCAGCTGTCCTCCTCGATCCAGGAGATCAGCCGCCAGGTCGTGACCTCGGCCGGGATCGCCAAGAAGGCGGTCGACGAAGCGGGAGCGACCGATGCCACGGTGCAGAGTCTTGCCGACAGCGCAAGCCGCATCAGCGTCGTCGTCGACCTGATCCAGACCATCGCCTCGCAGACCAATCTGCTCGCGCTCAATGCCACCATCGAGGCGGCGCGCGCGGGCGAGGCCGGCCGCGGCTTCGCGGTGGTCGCCTCCGAGGTGAAGAGCCTGGCGAGCCAGACCGCCAAGGCGACGGACGAGATCCGCACCCAGATCGCCAGCATGCAGGAGGTCACGACCTCCGCGGTCGGCGCCATCCAGGGCATCGGCCGGATCATCGGCGAGATCAACGACGTCACCACGACGATCGCAGCCGCGGTCGAGGAGCAGGGCGCCGCCACGCGCGAAATCGCTCGCAACATCCAGCATGCTGCCGGCGGCACCAGCGAGGTCTCCAGCAACATCGTCGGCGTCTCCACCGCGTCCGCCGAAGCCGGCGCTGCGGCCACCGAAGTGCTGGGCGCCTCGGACGCGCTGCGGCGCGAGGCCGATATGCTGCGCGGGGAGATCGACGCCTTCCTCAACGACATGCGGGCGGCGTAGGCACGCGGCATTGAGGCTGCGCTCCCTCTCCCGCTTGCGGGCGAGGGTGCCTCCACAATGGGATACTCGCGGCATCCCGAGAATTATCCCCGTGGGGAGAGAGCCCCCACCCAGCGCTACGCGCCGACCTCCCCCGCAAGCGGGAGAGGTGCAGCGAGTATTGGGCACGACCGTCCCACATCACGGAAAAACACTCCCCGGTATGACCGCCATGCGGTCGCCGCCCAGCATCCTTTTTCGGCTGGCGCCCCGCGCGCGCTGGGTTTAAGCCGGTAGCATGAGCTCAAAAACCGACACCGCGCCGTCCTCGGCCGAGGCCCTGCGCTACCCCTGGGAACAGCATCCCGGCCCCGAACAGGTGGTCGAGGTCAGGCCCGGCGTGTTGTGGGCGCGGCTGAAGCTGCCGTTTCGCCTCAACCACGTGAACATCTACCTGCTCGCCGATGGCGACGGCTATGCGATGATCGATGCCGGCTTCGGCAACGAGGAGACGATCGAGGCCTGGACGAAGCTGTTCGACGGGCCCCTGAAGGGCGTCACCATCACGCGCCTGATCGTCACGCACTCACACCCCGATCATGTCGGCCTTGCGGGCTGGATCGTGGAGCGCTTCAACTGTCCCCTGGTGATGTCGCAGGTCGAATATCTGCAATCGGTCTATCACCAGAACCGCGGCACCGAGGAGCGGCGCGAGGCGCAGCGGCTGTTCTTCCGCCGCCATGGCATGGACGAGTCGCTCACGGAAAAGCTGCTCGGCCGCGGCCAGGACTATCTCAAGCGCGTCTCGGTGCTGCCGCCGTCCTACCGCCGCATCTCGCATGGCGACGACGTCGTGATCGGCACGCGCCGCTTCAAGGTCATCACCGGCGGCGGCCACGCGCTCGACCAGGTGATGCTGTATTGCGCCGACGACAAGCTGTTCCTCTCCGCCGACCAGGTGCTGAGCAAGATCTCGCCGAATGTTAGCGTCTGGGCGGTCGAGCCCGACCAGAACTCGCTCGGCGAATACCTCGCCTCGCTCGCCAGCCTCACCACGACGCTGCCCTATGACGTGCTGGTGCTGCCCGGCCACGGCGTGCCGTTCTACGGATTGAAGACCCGCATCAAGCAGCTCGCCGACCACCATGAGGAGCGCTGCCGATTGATCGCGGAAGCCTGCCGCGAGGTGCCGCAAACCTCGCGCGCCCTGGTGCCTGTCGTGTTCAACAAGCACGTGCTCGACGAGCACCAGATGGGCTTTGCCGCCGGCGAGCTCGTCGCCCACGTCAACTACATGATCGTCGAGGGCCGCCTCACGGCCGAGATGCAGGACGGCGTGCTGCAGTTTCGGACGACGTGAGTTTTGTCTTCACCTCGCCCCGCTTGCGGGGAGAGGTCGGTCGCGAAGCGACCGGGTGAGGGGGACTCTCCACGAGTCCAACTCTCACCATCATTGCCGAGACAGCCCCTCACCCCAACCCTCTCCCCGCAAGCGCGGGGCGAGGGAGGGCACCGCCGCCGCGGCGAATACCTCACTTCATATTCGCGATCGCGTGCAGCGCCGCGATGTAGCCGAACGGGCCGAGCCCGCAGATCACGCCGGTCGCGACGAACGAGATCTTGGAGTGCCGGTGATATTCGTCACGGGCGTGGATGTTGGAGATGTGGACCTCCAGCACCGGGCCCTCGAACGTCTTGATCGCATCCATGATCGAAACTGAAGTGAAGGACAGGCCGGCCGGATTGATGACGATGGCATCGGCGTCCTGCCGCGCCGACTGGATCAGATCGACCAGCACGCCTTCATGGTTGGACTGGTGGAAGGCGAGCTTGAGGCCGAGCTTGGCAGCCGCTTCCTCGCAGCTCGCGTTGACCTCCGCGAGCGTCGTGGTGCCGTAGATGTGCGGCTCGCGGATACCGAGCATGTTGAGGTTGGGACCGTTGAGGATCATCACGCGCTTCATGGAAGGGCCCTTTCGAAGACCTGGTTGAGCAAGGAAAACGCGTGCCGGGCCGCGACGGAAGACCAGAGGCCGAGGGGCCGAACCCTCGCCCGGCAGATGGTGCAGAGCAGCATTATATGTCGCGCGGAGTTGATCGGAATCAAACTGCGACGCGCCCGATAGGGCATTTTGCCCAAATGCCCTCCAGGGCCAAATGTGGGATAGCGCATAGACATTGGAGCTGGAAAAGCTCTAACTAGATGCGTCCCCTTGGTCAGGTTCCGTTGCAGGTTTTGCCGATGGATTACGCCCAATTCTTCGATTCCGCCCTCGATCGCCTCCATACCGAGCGGCGTTATCGCGTGTTCGCCGACCTCGAACGGACGGCCGGCCGGTTCCCGCACGCGGTCTGGTACTCGCCCAAGGGCAAGCGCGACGTCGTGATCTGGTGCTCCAACGACTATCTCGGCATGGGCCAGCATCCGAAGGTGGTCGGCGCCATGGTCGAGACCGCCACGCGCGTCGGCACCGGGGCCGGCGGCACCCGCAACATCGCCGGCACGCATCATCCGCTGGTGCAGCTCGAAGCCGAGCTCGCCGATCTCCACGGCAAGGAAGCCGCGCTGCTGTTCACCTCGGGCTATGTCTCGAACCAGACCGGCATCCCGACCATCGCCAAGCTCATTCCGAACTGCCTGATCCTGTCGGACGAGCTCAACCACAATTCGATGATCGAGGGCATCCGCCAGTCCGGCTGCGAGCGGATCGTGTTCCGCCACAACGACGTTGCGCATCTCGAAGAGCTGTTGAAAGCAGCTGGCCCCGATCGGCCGAAGCTGATCGTCTGCGAGAGCCTGTATTCCATGGACGGCGATGTCGCGCCGCTGGCCAGGATCTGCGATCTCGCCGAGAAATATGGCGCGATGACCTATGTCGACGAAGTCCACGCCGTCGGCATGTACGGCCCGCGCGGCGGCGGCATCGCCGAGCGCGACGGCGTGATGCATCGCATCGACATTCTCGAGGGCACGCTGGCCAAGGCGTTCGGCTGTCTCGGCGGCTACATCGCCGCCAACGGCCAGATCATCGACGCCGTGCGCTCCTATGCGCCGGGCTTCATCTTCACAACCGCGCTGCCGCCGGCGGTCTGCTCGGCCGCGACCGCCGCGATCAGGCATCTGAAGACGTCGAGCTGGGAGCGCGAGCGTCACCAGGACCGCGCCGCCCGGGTCAAGGCGATCCTCAATGCCGCCGGCCTGCCGGTGATGTCGAGCGACACCCACATCGTACCGCTGTTCGTCGGCGATCCCGAGAAGTGCAAGCAGGCCTCCGACCTGCTGCTCGAACAGCACGGGATCTACATCCAGCCGATCAACTATCCGACCGTCGCCAAGGGCACCGAGCGCCTGCGCATCACGCCCTCGCCCTATCACGACGACGGCCTGATCGATCAGCTCGCCGAAGCGCTGTTGCAAGTGTGGGACCGCCTCGGCCTGCCGCTGCGCGCCAAGTCGCTGGCAGCGGAGTAGGGCTACTTCTTACCCTCCCTTGGAGGGGTCCGGGACGAGCGAAGCTCGCCCGTGGGTCGGCTCACATGGAGCGGAGCGAAATGTGAGACGGGGTGGGGTGACAGTCTCTCCCCATCCAACAGTGCCCGTGTGGAGAGATCACCCCACCCCGCTCGCGCTGCGCGCGATCGACCCTCCCCCTCCAGGGGAGGGTAAGAGAGCGGACAGCTCGCTCCACCGCTTAACGACACCCGCAGTTCCCGCTGGCGCCCGGCATTTCGCTGTCGCTTGCGTCCGCTCAACGCGCTAGATTTACGGGGAAAATGCGCTCGGGCGCCGCCGGCGCCCAGGGAGAAAGCCCCCCGACCCATGCTGCACGATTGGGGCGTGATCGCCGCCGCCTTCGGCTATATCGGCTTCCTGTTCCTGGTGGCGAGCCATGGCGACCGCCGTTCGCCGGCGGGGCGCGGCCGCGCCTCCGGGCTGATCTATCCGCTGTCGCTGGCGATCTACTGCACGTCCTGGACCTTCTTCGGCTCGGTCGGCTTCGCCACCCGCACCTCGACCGACTTCCTCGCGATCTATGTCGGCCCGATCCTGATGATCGGGCTAGGGGCCGGCGTGCTCCGCCGCGTCATCCAGCTCGCCAAGGCCCACAACATCACCTCGATCGCCGACTTCATCGGGGCTCGCTACGGCAAGAGCCAGGCGGTGGCGGCCACCGTCGCGGCAATCGCGATCATCGGCTCGGTGCCCTACATCGCGCTCCAGCTCAAGGCGGTGGCCTCCTCGCTGGGCACGATCCTGAGCGAAGACCAGGCCTTCTCGCACATCCCGATCCTCGGCGACATGGCGCTGATGGTAACGCTGACGATGGCAGCCTTCGCGGTGCTGTTCGGCACGCGGCAGACCGACGCCACAGAGCACCAGCACGGCCTGATGCTGGCGGTCGCAACCGAATCCATCGTCAAGTTGGTCGCCTTTCTCGCCGCCGGCATTTTCGTCACCTTCTGGATGTTCTCGCCGCATGAACTGATCGAGCGCGCCATGAGGACGCCGGAAGCGGTGCGCGCCATCAACTATTCCCCGTCGATCGGCAACTTCCTGACCATGACGTTGCTGTCGTTGTGCGCGATCATGCTGCTGCCGCGCCAGTTTCACGTCAGCGTGGTGGAGAATTCCAGCGATGCCGAGGTCGGCCGCGCGCGCTGGCTGTTCCCGCTCTACCTCGTTGCCATCAATCTCTTCGTGATCCCGATCGCGCTCGCCGGCCTCGTGACCTTCCCGTTCGGCGCGGCCGACCCTGACATGTACGTGCTGGCCCTGCCGATCGAGGGCGACGCGGACCTGCTCAGCGTCGCCGTCTTCGTCGGCGGATTGTCGGCGGCGACCGCCATGGTGATCGTCGAATGCGTCGCGCTCTCCATCATGGTCTCGAACGACCTCGTGGTGCCCCTGGTGCTGAAACGTCGGCCGGAGGGGCGCGCCGGCGGAGCCGATTTCAGCAACTTCCTGCTGCGCTCGCGCCGGCTCGCGATCTTCGCCATCATGGTGATGGCCTATTTCTACTATCGCGCGCTCGGCAACACCCAGCTCGCGGCGATCGGCCTGCTCTCCTTTGCCGCCATTGCCCAGCTTGCCCCGAGCTTCTTCGGCGGGCTGCTCTGGCGGCGCGCGACCGCGCGCGGGGCGATCGGCGGAATGCTGGTCGGCTTTGCGGTGTGGCTCTACACGCTGTTCATGCCGAGCTTCATGGATTCCTCGACATCAGGCATCCTGCTGCTGCAGCACGGCCCGTTCGGGATCGAGGCGCTGCGACCGCAGGCGCTGTTCGGCGCCGACCTGCCGCCCCTGATGCACGGCGTGATCTGGTCGCTGTCGCTCAACATCCTGACCTATGTGCTGCTGTCGCTGGCGCGCCGGCCGTCCTCCATCGAGCTGCTGCAGGCCGATCTGTTCGTGCCCAATACGCTCGCACCGATCTCGCCGAGCTTCCGCCGCTGGCGCACCACGGTCACCGTGCAGGACATCCAGACCACGGTGGCGCAATATCTCGGGCCCGACCGCGCGCGGCAATCCTTCGAGGCCTTCTCGGCCCGGCGCAACGTGCGGCTGGAGCCCGGTGCGCCCGCCGATTTCGAGCTGCTGCAACACGCCGAGCACCTGATTGCCTCCTCGATCGGCGCGGCCTCCTCCCGCCTCGTGATGTCGCTGCTGCTGCGCAAGCGAACGGTCTCCGCCAAGGCCGCACTGAAGCTGCTCGACGATTCCCACGCGGCGCTGCATTTCAACCGCGAGATCCTGCAGACCGCGCTCAACCATGTGCGCCAGGGCATCGCGGTGTTCGACGCCGATCTGCAACTGATCTGCTCCAACCGGCAGTTCGGCGATCTCCTCAATGTGCCACTGCATCTGATCCAGTTCGGCACGCCCTTGCACGAGATCCTGGAGTTCATCGGCCTCGGCGATCCGAACGATCCGCTCGAGCGCGAGGCCCTGCTGAAGCGGCGCCTTGCCGCCTACACCACCGACAGCGAGCCTTATCTCGAGCGCCTGCCGGAGCGGCACATGGTGATCGAAGTGCTCACCAACCGCATGCCCGGCGGCGGCTTCGTCATCACCTTCACCGACGTCACGCCCACCTTCGAAGCCGCGGAAGCGCTGGAGCGCGCCAATGCGACGCTGGAAAAGCGCGTGCGCGACCGCACCGAGGAGCTGACGCGGCTGAACTCCGAGCTGGCCCACGCCAAGAGCGCGGCGGAGGACGCCAGCATCTCCAAGACGCGTTTCCTCGCCGCCGCCAGCCACGACATCCTCCAGCCCCTGAACGCGGCGCGGCTCTACGTCACGAGCCTCGTCGAGCGCCAGCACAATGGCGAAGAGACGCGGCTGGTCGAGAACATCGACGACTCGCTGCAGGCGATCGAGGAAATCCTCGGCGCGCTGCTCGACATCTCCAGGCTCGATGCCGGCGCGATGACGACCTCCATCTCGAGCTTCAAGATGGCCGATCTGATGCGCTCGCTGGAAATCGAGTTCGCGCCGATCGCGCGCGCCAAGGGCCTGGAACTCGCCTTCGTGCCCTGCTCGCTGCCGGTGCAATCGGACCGCCTGCTGCTGCGGCGGCTGCTGCAGAACCTGATCTCGAATGCGATCAAATACACCCCGCGCGGCCGCGTGCTGGTCGGTTGCCGCCGCCGCGGCGCCTCGCTCAAGATCTGCGTCTACGACACCGGCGTCGGCATCCCCCCGGTCAAGCGCGGTGAGATCTTCAAGGAATTCCATCGCCTGGAGCAGGGCGCGCGGATCGCGCGCGGTCTCGGCCTCGGGCTCTCGATCGTGGAACGGTTGGCACGCGTGCTCAATCACGGCATCGCCATCGAGGCCAATGCCGGTGGCGGCTCGGTCTTCTCCGTGACGGTACCGACGGCGAAGGCGATCACCCACACCGCGGCCGTGACCAGCGCGACGCCGCTGGCGCGCACGCCGATCTCTGGCGCGCTGATCGTCTGCATCGAGAACGATGCGGCGATCCTCGACGGCATGCGCACGCTGCTCAAGGCCTGGGACGCCGAGGTGATCGCGGTCGCCGATCCCGAAGGGGCGATCGCCGCCATCGAAACCGCCGGACGGCGCGTCACCGGCCTCCTGGTCGACTATCACCTCGATCGCGGCAACGGCATCGCTGCGATCCGCGAGATCCGCCGCCGCTTCGGCGACGGCATCCCGGCGATCCTGATCACCGCCGATCGCAGCCCCGCCGTGCAGGTCGCCGCGCGTGACGAGAAGATCGCAGTGCTCAACAAGCCGGTGAAGCCGGCTTCGCTCCGCGCCCTGCTCGGCCAGTGGCGCACGCAGCAGATGGTGGCGGCGGAGTGAGACGCACTGCTCTCTCGAGATCGTCATTGCGAGCGCAGCGAAGCAATCCGGAATCCCTCCGCAGAGACAGTCCGGATTGCTTCGCTGCGCTCGCAATGACGGAGCAACCGTTGTCGTCCTCAAACCAGCATCTCGACTCGCAGACATGGCATCGCCCTCTCGCGGCGCGCTTCGCCCGAGTTTTGCGCTTCTCGTCGCGCCCTCCTGGAGAAAGGGCGCAGGGAAGGCCGGGTGCTGGCTGGCACCCGCGGTCCGCTGCGCGAAATGCACACGCAGAAAGAACCGCACAGCAGCATACAGGTGAAGCCGAACACACGGCCTTCCCTGCGCGATGGTCGGACGGCTTATGCCGTGCTCTCCCGGGAGTCGAACTTTCCTTTTGGCCTCCCTCGCCTCACGGAATTCGCCGACATTGCGCCGGTTGGCGCCATGCCGCCTCCGCAAGACTTGACCGTAGCAACGACGGCCAGGACCACACGGTTTTGCCGTTACGCAATAGCGCCGTTCGTACAACGCGGCTTGCGAGATGCTCACGGGGATCGGCTCAATCCATCACCCCGCCCCACCCCCCACATCCGCGACGGCGCCAAGGCGTCCACCGCAGCCCGATCCGCGGCTCGTGACGACGTACGACCGCCCCTTTTCGTCGGATCAGGGTGGGTGAGACATACGACAAATCCGAATTTCGGTAAAGCGGAATATATTGCTGCAGGCGCATTGACCCAGCCATTGCTGTTTGCCTGCCGTACAACCCAAGCCCTTGGGGGGACGGCCTGGGTGCGGCTCTCGACGCTGAGCTTTGCAGGATGGCCTCTACGGTCGGGGCGGAATGATTGCGCGGCCAAGCTGCGCTCAGGGCGCAAGCCGCGTGAAGACGTAGTCGCGGCTCCTCGCGCGGGCTTCGTGACAGCCCCAGCACGTGCGGTGCTGGGCCTCGTCGACCGGTTTGCCGTCGATGAAGCGGCCAAAGCCCCAGCCGCCCGTTGCGGCATATTTCTTGGAATCCTTGACCATCACCTGGACCGTTGTGGCGGCCCCGGGAATCGTCGCGGACGCAAACTCCGGCGACTGTTTGCGCTTCCAGGCGCGCTTGACCAGGATGGTGCCGTCCGGGAATGGGAGCTTGCCGGCTTGATAGGCGTCGATGGCGGTCTGGTTGCCCACAACAGCGCGAAGCTCGTCGAGCGGCGCCGCCTCCTCGGCCGGCGCGATCAGCTCCCACTGCTTGTATCCGGGCGGAATCGTGACGCCGAAGATCGGCGAGGCGTCCGCGGTATTTTGCGAAGGCCCCTCGGCAAGCGCGATCGAGACCAGATACGGCACGCAAGTCAGGAGAACGACCAGGAGGAGCACGGCCAGCGTGATCGCCGTGACGTAGGAGTGCTCTTTCTTTTCAGCTTCGATAGATGGCATGAGGCTTCTTCTAGTTGAATTGCGGCACATCCCCGGTCCAGCCAAGCTGGACCGGGGCATTGCATGAACGATCAGGCGCCGTCGGCGTCGATGACGGCCTTGGCGAAGGCTTGTGGCGCTTCCTGCGGCAGATTGTGGCCAACGCCGCCGGTGATCAGGCGAAACTCGTATCGGCCCGAGAACTTCTTGGCATAGGCGCTGGGGTCGGGATGGGGCGCGCCGTTGGCATCGCCCTCCATCGTGATCGTCGGCACCTCGATCTGCGGAGCTGCGGCCAGCTTCTTTTCGAGGTGCTCGTATCTCGCCTCGCCCTGGGCGAGCCCGAGCCGCCAACGGTAATTGTGGATCGTGATCGCGACATGATCCCCGTTGTCGAGCGCCGCCGCGCTCCTGTTGAAGGTGGCGTCGTCGAACTTCCACTGGGGCGAGGCGAGCTTCCAGATCAGCTTGGCGAAATCGTGCGTGTACTTCTCGTATCCGGCGCGGCCACGCTCGGTCGCGAAGTAGAACTGGTACCACCATTGCAGCTCCGCCTGCGGCGGCAACGGCGCGCTGCCGGCAGCCTGGCTGGAGATCAGATAGCCGCTGACCGATACCAGCGCGCGGCAACGGTCCGGCCACAGCGCGGCGATAATGTCGGCGGTGCGCGCACCCCAGTCGAAGCCGGCGACCACGGCCTTCTTGATCTCGAGCTTGTCCATCAGCGCGATGATGTCCGCGGCCATGGCCACAGGTTCGCCGTTGCGCGGCGTTTCGCTGGAGAGGAAGTGCGTCGTGCCGTAGCCGCGCAAATAGGGGATGATCACGCGATAGCCGGCCTTCGCCAGGAGCGGCGCGACGTCGATGAAGGCGTGAATGTCGTAGGGCCAGCCGTGCAGCAGGATCGCGACCGGACCGTTCGAGGGACCCACCTCCGCGTAGCCGACGTTGAGAACGCCAGCATCGATCTGCTTGATCGCGCCGAAGGATGTATTCGATGCGGAGGTTCGCTGGGGTTCCGTCTCGGCACGAGCGAACGCGACCATGCCGAGACCGACGGCGGCGGCTCCCGTGGCAATGCCGAGAAACTGGCGGCGGTGCTGATCGATGATCTGCTTCATGATGGTGTGACCTCGTCGTGGTTGATGATGGTGCGTCAGATCAGCGCGACCGTGACGTCGATGTTGCCGCGGACGGCCTTGGAGTAGGGGCAGGTTTGATGCGCTTCATCGATGATGCCGCGTGCGATCTCGGGGTCGAGCCCCGGCAGGCTGACATTGAGGCGCGCCCTCAGCGAGTAGGCACCCTCGTCGAGCACGAGATCGATCTCCGCATCGATCGCGCTTTTCCTGGGAAGCATCACCTTCCGCTTGCGCGCGGCGAGTTCCATGGCGCCTTCGAAGCAGGCCGACCAGCCGGCCGCAAACAACTGCTCGGGATTGGTGCCGATGCCGGCCCCGCCCGGCGGCGAGAGCTTGACGTCGAGGCGACCGTCGGAACTGCGCGACATGCCGTCGTCGCGGCCGCCGTTGGTGTGCGTCCGAGCCGTGTAGAGCAGTTTTGCCGTTTCTGTCATGGAGAGCTCCTTGCCGTCGCGCAACTGACTAGCAGCGACGTGCTCCGGAAACCCGTTTGGACTTGTGAGAAATTGTGAGGCCGGCGCAGACGCTGTTGCGAGGCCTGCAAACGTGGTCTGATGCCGATGCAACGCAGGCCTTGCCGGATGGCTGCCCTCTGGCTATCCGGTTCGCAAATGAGCAAGATTTCGCGATGACCACGCCGGCCGGGCCAAGGCTCTCGTTCGGACCATTCACCGTAGCGCCACATGAAAGGCTCGTGACGCGCGACGGCGTCGCGGTGCCGCTGGGCGCGAAGGCCTTCGACGCGCTGATCGCGCTGATGTCGCGGCCGAACGAGGTCGTCAGCAAATGGGATCTGATGGCCCTGGTGTGGCCCGGCATCACCGTCGAAGAGGCCAATCTACGCTTTCACATCGCCGCTCTGCGCAAGGCGCTGGGGGACGGCAAGGACGGCGCGCGATACATCACCACGCTCTCCGGGCGCGGCTATTGCTTCGTGGCGCCGATCTCGCAGACGGAGCTTCCGGCCGCGCGGCGCTCGGCCCCGCCGATGGAATTGCCGCCGGTCAAGCTGCCGAACCGGCTGCAGCGGATGGTCGGACGCGACCAGGCGGTCGCCGCCATCTCCGACAAGCTTCTCACCTCCCGCTTCGTCACGATCGTCGGTCCGGGCGGCGTCGGCAAGACTGCCGTCGCGGTCGCGATCGCCCACGACCTGCTCGCGACGTTCTCCGACGCCGCGCATTTCGTCGACCTTGCCGCGCTCAGCGATCCCGATCTCGTGATCACCTCGATCCTGCTGATGCTCGGCTTGCCGGCCGAGACCGACGATCCCCTGCCCGCGCTGCTCGCGCATCTCCGGGACAAGCGGATGCTGCTGATCCTCGACAATTGCGAGCATGTCATCGCCGCCGCGGCACCGCTGGCTTCGGCGATCTTCCACGCTGCGCCTGATGTCCACATCCTCGCCACCAGCCGCGAAGCCCTGCGCGTCGAGGGCGAGCAGGTCTATCGATTGGCGCCGCTCGCCGTTCCGCCTGACAGTGCCGGGCTGACCGCGGCGGCTGCGCAGACCTATCCCGCACTTCAGCTCTTCCTCGAACGTGCCACGGCCGGCGGCGCGCAGATCACGCTCGACGATACCAACGCCGCGACTATCGCGAGGATTTGCCGCAATCTTGACGGCATGGCCCTGGCGATCGAGCTCGCCGCCGGCCGGGTCGAAGCTTACGGCCTGGAGCAGACGGCCGCGCTGCTCGACGAGCGTCTCAATCTGCTCTGGCAGGGCCAGCGCACCGCGCCGCCGCGGCAGAAGACGTTGCGGGCGACGCTGGACTGGAGCTATGGGCTGCTGTCCGACATCGAGCGCCTCGTGCTGCGGAGGCTCGCGGTCTTCGTGGGTCACTTCACCATCGACGCGGCCCTCGAGGTCGTCCCGGATGAACGTGCCGACCGCTCCCGCTTGTTCGCTGCCATAGACAGTCTCGTCGCCAAATCGATGGTCGCGCCGCGGCCGATCGGCGCCATGATGCGCTACCGTCTGCTCGATACCACGCGCGCCTATCTGCTCGAGATCGAGCCGAACGACGCCGCGCTCGCCGCCCGCCACGCGACCTACTACCGGCGATGGCTGGAGCAGGCCGGCAGCACATGGGCGGCAACACCGAACGCCGACGAACGGGCGATTCACTTCTCCGCGCTCCACAACGTGCGTGCCGCGCTGGACTGGAGTTTTGGCGCGGGCGGCGACGCCAACGCCGGCATTGCGCTCGCCGCCGCGGCAGCACCGATCTTCCTCGCGATGTCCCTCTTGATCGAATGCCGGCGCTGGTCGGAACGGGCACTGCTTGCGATGACCCCGTCCGCGCGCGGCAGCGCCGCTGAAATGCACATCCAGGCCGCCCTCGGACTGACCCTGATGTTCACGCGCGGCGGCAGCGAGGCGGCGCGCGTGGCCTTGAGCCGTAGCCTTGCGATCGCCGAGGCGCGCGGCGACGCGCCGAACCAGCTCCAACTGCTCGGCCGCATGCATATCTTCCACGAACGGATGGGGCAGTTCGACGCCGCGCTTGGCTATGCGCAGCAGAGCCTTGCGGTCGCGCAGCCGCTCGGCGATCCCGGCTCGATCGTCCTCGCCCATTCGCTGCTCGGCGTCTCGCTCCATCTTGCCGGCGAGCACCGCGACGCGCTGAAGATGCTGGAGGTCGCATGGCAAGGGCCGGGCGCGGAACGGATCAGCACCATCCATGGCTTCGACCATCGCAACCGGGCCGGCATCACGCTGGCGCGCGAACTCTGGTTGCAGGGCCGGCCCGCGGACGCGCGGCAGCTGGCGCAACAGACGGTGACTGAAGCCGCGCAGATGGAGCATCCGATCACGCTCTGCATCGCGCTGATCTGGGCGGTCTCGATCTCGCTCTGGGACGGCGATCTCGACGGCGCGGAACAGCGCATCGACCAGTTCATCGCGCATGCCGAATCTCGATCGATGGGTCCCTATCTCGTGGTGGGCCGCGGCGTGAAAGGCGAACTGGCGATCCGGCGGGGAGACGCCGCACATGGCGTCGAGACGATCAAGGCTTGCCTATGCGAGCTCCACGAGGCCGGCTACGAATTGCTCACCACCACCTTCAACATCGCGCTGGTTCATGGCTTGCTGGCGCTTGGACAGATCGAGCAGAGCGCGCGCCTGATCGAAGATGCGATCCGGCTCGTCGCTCAGAGCGGCGATCATCTCTACATGCCCGAGTTGCTGCGGATGAAGGCCAAGGTCCTGTTGCACCTGCCAGAGCCGAGAGCCGAGCAACCAGAGGTTCACTTGATGCAATCCCTGGATCTCAGTCGCCGCCAAGGCGCCACGGCCTGGGAGCTGCGCGCCACGATCGATCTCGCCGGGCTGTTTGCCGAGCGCGGGCAGCGCGACGAGGCGAAGCGATCGCTCCAAACGGCACTCGAGGGCTTTGCCGAGGGCTCCGAGACGGCGGATATCAGAGCGGCCAACCTGCTTCTGACCACGCTGTAGCGGCTTACCCCGTCGGCGTGCCCTGCTTCCACTGGCCGCCGGCGATCTTGGCGGCGGCAATCACCGCCTGCGTCCGGCTCTCGACACCGAGCTTCTGCAGGATCGCCGAGACATGGGCCTTGATGGTGGCCTCGGAGACGCCGAGCTCGTAGGCGATCTGCTTGTTGAGGAGACCTTCCGACAGCATCATCAAGACCCGAACCTGCTGCGGCGTCAGCGTCACCAGGCGGTCGCGCAGGCGGGTCATGTCGGGGTCGGCGGCGGCGGAGAGGTCGGTATCGGCGGGAACCCAGATGTCGCCTTCCATCACCTTGAGGATGGCGTCACGCAGGGTCTCGACCCCGAACCGCTTGGGGATGAAGCCGGACGCACCGAAATCGAGCGAGCGGCGGATCGTGGCGCTGTCGTCGGAAGCCGAGACGATGACGACCGGAATCGCCGGATATTGCGCGCGCAGATAGATCAGGCCGGAAAAGCCGGAGATCCCGGGCATGGAGAGGTCGAGCAGGACCAGATCGACCTCGGAAGTCTGTTCCAGGAGCTTGGTCAGATCCTCGAAGGATCCGGCCTCGTCGATCCGGGCCGAGGGGAGAACGCCCGCCACCGCCTGCCGCAGCGCATCGCGGAACAGGGGATGATCATCGGCGATGACGAGATGGCTAGAAGGAGCGTTCATCGTTCTCTTGCTGTCGTTCGCGCCGGGTCGGCGAACAGATCCCGGGCGGGTCAATTCTTCCCCGAGCGGCCGTGGCATGCAAGTGCACATTATCCCTTTGCTGCAAAGGGGTTAATCCCTGGTCTCGGCGCTTGCGCACCGGCGCCGGATACCACAGCGCCCGTGCGCAAGGCCGAAAGTCGTATTGGGGCGGGTTTCACGCCGATGTTACCTTGTGGTCAAGACCTGGGCTGATCCGGCACGTCCGGACATTCTGGGGGCGCGAGGAAACGTATTTCGGGGAGCGACTCAACATGTCGACAATGGCTGTGTCTCAAGCAGGCGCGGGAGGGATGACGAAGGACGAACGGTTCGTCATTCTCGCCTCCTCGCTCGGTACCGTGTTCGAGTGGTACGACTTCTATCTCTACGGTTCGCTCGCCTCGATCATCGGCGCGCAGTTCTTCTCGGCCTATCCGCCGGCAACCCGCGATATCTTCGCGCTGCTGGCGTTTGCCGCGGGCTTTCTGGTGCGTCCGTTCGGCGCCATCGTGTTCGGCCGCGTCGGCGACATCGTCGGCCGCAAATACACCTTCCTCGTCACCATCCTGATCATGGGCCTGTCGACCTTCATCGTCGGCCTGTTGCCCAACGCGGCCACCATCGGCATCGCGGCTCCGATCATCCTGATCGCGCTGCGCCTCGCCCAGGGCCTGGCGCTCGGCGGCGAATATGGCGGTGCGGCGACCTACGTCGCGGAGCATGCGCCGAACGGCAAGCGCGGCTTCTACACCTCCTTCATCCAGACCACGGCGACGCTCGGCCTGTTCCTGTCGCTGCTGGTGATCCTGTTCACCCGCACCGCGCTCGGCGAGGCCGACTTCGCAGCGTGGGGCTGGCGCATTCCGTTCCTGGTGTCGGTGCTGCTGCTCGGCATCTCGGTCTGGATCCGGCTTCGCCTGAACGAATCGCCTATTTTCCAGAAGATGAAGGAGGAAGGGAAGGGCTCGAAGGCGCCGCTGACGGAGGCCTTCGGCAACTGGCAGAACGGCAAGCTCGTGCTGCTCGCCCTGCTCGGCGGCGTGATGGGCCAGGGCGTGGTCTGGTACACCGGCCAGTTCTACGCGCTGTTCTTCCTGCAATCGATCCTGAAGGTCGACGGCTATACCGCCAACCTTCTGATCGCCTGGTCGCTGCTGCTCGGCACCGGCTTCTTCATTGTGTTCGGCATGCTGTCTGACAAGATCGGCCGCAAGCCGATCATCCTCGGCGGCTGTCTGATCGCGGCGCTGACCTTCTTCCCGATCTTCAAGATGATCACCACCAACGCCAATCCGGCGCTGGAAAAGGCGATCGAGTCGGTCAAGGTCGAGGTGGTGGCCGATCCCGCCGGCTGCGGCGACCTGTTCAACCCGGTCGGCACCCGCGTCTTCACCGCGCCTTGCGACACCGCGCGCGCCTACCTGTCGCAATCGTCGGTCAAGTACGCGACGACGCCGGGTCCGGCCGGCTCGGGCGTGAAGGTCGTGGTCAACGGCAAGGACGTGCCCTACGCCAACGCCAAGGACAGCAACCCGGCGGTTCTCGCCGCGGTGCAGGCGGCTGGCTATCCCAAGCCGGGTGACGCCGGCATCGTGAAGATGTCGCATCCGCTCGACATCTTCCGTCCGCAGGTGGCGGCCATCATCGGCCTGCTGTTCATCCTGGTCCTGTTCGTCACCATGGTGTACGGCCCGATCGCCGCGATGCTGGTCGAATTGTTCCCGACCCGCATCCGCTACACCTCGATGTCGCTGCCCTACCACATCGGCAACGGCTGGTTCGGCGGCCTCCTGCCCGCCACCGCCTTCGCCATCGTGGCTTCGACCGGCGACATCTATGCCGGCCTCTGGTACCCGATCATCTTCGCCTCGATTACCGTGGTGATCGGCTTCCTGTTCCTGCCGGAGACCAAGGACGTCGACATCAAGGCGACCTGATCCGAAGCAGAGATCGACGACACGAAACCGGCCGCGGTCTCCGCGGCCGGTTTTGCTTTGTCTGGTTACCGGTTGCTGCCGATGAATTGCAGCACGATCTCACGGCGATGCGGGCGGCTGCGATGCTCGATCAGATAGATCGCCTGCCAGGTGCCGAGCGCGAGCCTGCCGTCCAGGACCGGGACCTGGAGCGACGTCTGCGTCAGCATGGTCTTGACGTGGGCCGGCATGTCGTCGGGTCCCTCGGTGTCATGGATCCACCCGGCGTTCTCCGGTGCGAGCCGTGACAGGGCCGTGGTGAGATCGACGAGCACCGAAGGGTCGGCGTTCTCCTGGATCGTCAGCGAGGCCGAGGTGTGGCGGATGAACAGCGTCAACGCGCCCTCACCTGCGTGCGCCTCGGCGATGAATTTCGCGGCCTCGCTGGTCAGATCGGTGAAGCCGCGGCCAGGCGTCTGCACGGTGAGCAGCGACGATGTGACGGTGGTAGCCTGCACCGACGACGGTGCGGAGCGTGTGACGGATCTGGCTGAAGTCATGGCGGGTCTCGATTGATCGAACACTGCGGTAGGGTGGGCAAAGGCGCGCAAGCGCCGTGCCCACGTCTTCCTTCATTGTCGTAGAGGCATGGTGGGCACGGCGTAAGAACGCCTTTGCCCACCCTACGGCAGCTCGTCGCGCGTCAAATCTTCCCTGACACGTCCTTCTGCACGCGGTTGGCCATGTCGATCAGCCGCCGCCAGGCCTTTTCCAGGAACGACATCACGCGGTCGACGTCCTTGTCGCTCGGCAGCGGGATCTCGATCTTGCGCTCGCCCTCGGCGACCTTGGGCTCGGCTTTCCTGAGCTGATCGGATTTCGGCAGCGCCTCGTCGATCTTGCCCGACACCGGCGGCTCCGCCGCGAGCTGTGCCTTCAACTTCTCGACCTCGGCCTGGAGCCTGCCGATCTCGGCATCGAGTGCCGTCCGCTCGTCAGGCACTGTGTAGCAGGCCCAGCCGGCGCCGTTCTTGGTGCAGGTCGATACCGTGCCGGTGCGCGTGTCGAGCCGCAGCACGCCCTCGGGAATGGGCGTCATGCTGTAGCGGCCATTTTCGCCGTCGGGCGCGGATTGCGCGGCCACGAGGCCGCCGCTGACGACCATCACCGCGGCCGCCGCCGCGAGCCATGATGTCGTGGATGACGTCGCAGATCTCTTCATTGTCTCCGCCCCGGCGCTGATGTGCAATTCTACACCCTTCAGCCGGCAATCCGCCGCCAAAAAACCCGCCCCTGAAATCAACGAACGCGGCGGCTTCTTTGATCCCACCGGCGCGGCGAAAGCACGGCTGCATCCGAAGATCATGAGCAGACCTGCTGCGGTGCGGCGTCACGCTGTGTGCAGCGCTTCTGCGCGCGTCAATATCGTCAAGAAAATCAAGGACATAATTGAAAGCGACGCAATCGTGACTTGGCTTGACTTGATTATGGGCCATCAGTATGGTCCGCGCGGCTTTTGAGGGTGACGGGCGTAATTTCCATTCAGCGTTTCGGGTCTTCGTTGCATGACACAGGGCACGGGACACGGCGAAGATGGAGATCGCGATAGATCGTCCGAGGAAGCCGCGCTTTCCGATCGGCTCGGAAATCTTGATCAGCGGTTGTCCGAATTTCGCGACCGCAGGGCCAAGACCGAGCAACCCGCAGGTGACGATGGAGACAAAGCGGCCAGAGCCTCGGCGATGGCGCTTGGTTTTCGGTTATCCTCCGAGTTGGTCGCCGGTGTCGCTGTCGGAG
Source organism: Bradyrhizobium sp. CCBAU 11357 (assembly GCF_028128865.1). NCBI lineage: Bacteria > Pseudomonadati > Pseudomonadota > Alphaproteobacteria > Hyphomicrobiales > Nitrobacteraceae > Bradyrhizobium > Bradyrhizobium sp. CCBAU 11357. The sequence goes on from NZ_LBJW01000107.1 coordinate 245,839, forward strand.
CGGGGATTGGCTGGGGGTTCGACCGTTTGCTGTCGACGTCGCCTTTCGGATTCATCGTGTTCCTGCTGCTGGGCTTCGTCGCCGGCGTGGTGAATGTGGTGAGATCGGCAGGCGCGGGTCAAAACAGGCGCGGTGGTTCGTAAGCTGGTCCCACCAGGAGAGGAATGATCGTGCCGGCCTCGCCGGTACGGGCCGGCCCGGCCGGCAGACCGAGACCCGCCGGCATGCCCGGCAGACCAAGAGATGCCGCGCCGATGAAAATCGATCCGATCCACCAGTTCAACATCGAGCCTCTCTTCACCCTGGGCCATATCGGCAATCACACGATCGCCTTCACCAATTCGTCGCTCTACATGCTGGTCGCGGTTGCGATCATCTCGCTGCTGATGCTTGCCAGCGGCTCGCAGCTGGTTCCCGGGCGCCTGCAATCGGTCGCCGAGATCTCCTACGAGTTCGTCGCCTCGACCATCCGTTCGACGGCCGGCGCGGAAGGCATGAAGTTCTTCCCGCTGATCTTCTCGCTGTTCATGTTCATCTGCGTCTCGAACCTGGTCGGCATCATCCCCTACACCTTCACGGTCTCGAGCCATCTGATCGTCACCGCCGGGCTGGCGCTCTTGGTCTTCTTCACCGTGCTGATCTACGGCGTCGCCAAGAACGGCGTGAAGTTCTTCAAGATCTTCGTTCCCCACGGCGTCCCCGGCTACGTCCTGCCGCTGGTCATGTTCATCGAGGTTCTATCGTTCTTCCTGCGGCCGGTCTCGCACAGCATTCGTCTGTTCGCCAACATGCTGGCCGGCCACATCGCGCTGAAGGTGTTCGCGGGCTTCGTCGCCATGCTGGGCTTCTCGCTCGGCGCCATCGGCTGGGTCGGCGGCGTGCTGCCGCTGGCGCTCACGGTCGCGCTGTACGCTCTCGAGATTCTGGTCGCGTTCCTGCAGGCTTACGTGTTCGCGATCCTGACCTGCATCTACCTCAACGACGCCATTCATCCGGGACACTGAGCGGTCCGGGGAATTTCCACCCACAACCCAATCTTTCTTCCAAGGAGTCTAAAATGGATCCGGCAGCAGCAAAACTTATCGGCGCGGGCATCGCGTGCATCGGCATGGGCGGTGCGGGCGTCGGCGTGGGCGTGATCTTCGGCAACTACCTCGCCGCGGCCGTTCGCAACCCCTCGGCCGCTCAGGGCCAGTTCGGCAACCTGATCTTCGGCTTCGCCGTGACCGAAGCGCTCGGCATCTTCTCGCTGCTGATCGCGCTGCTTCTGCTGTTCGTTTTCTAAAGGAACGACTTCTTCCGCGCCGCTTCGTCCGAAGCGGCGCGTGACAGCAACAGGAGTACTCCATGGCCGAGAGTCATGGCGGGGCAAAAGGACCGGCGGCGGGTGCCCACACCGAAGCCGATGGCGGTCATCACAGCGGCGGCTTTCCGCCGTTCGAGAGCAGCACCTTTGCTTCACAGCTGGTGTCGCTCGCGATCTTCTTCGTCCTGCTTTACGTGATCGTGTCCAAGCTCGCTCTGCCGAAGGTCGGCGGTGCGATCGAAGCACGCCAGAACAAGATCGAGGGTGACCTCACCGAGGCGCAGAAGCTGAAGGACCAGTCCGAAGCTGCGCTGAAGGCCTATGAAGGCGAGCTCGCTTCGGCGCGTTCGCGGGCGCAGGCGATCGGCAACGAATCCCGCGACAAGGCGAATGCGCAGGCGGACGCCGAACGCAAGGCATTGGAAGAGCAGCTGACGGCCAAGCTCGCCGAGGCGGAGAAGACCATCGCCTCGACCCGCACGGCCGCCATGAGCAACGTCCGCGGCATCGCGGCGGATGCGGCAGGCCAGATCGTGCAGCAGCTCACCGGCGTCATTCCGGATGCCGCGTCGGTCAATGCCGCCGTTGACGCGTCCTTGAAGGGTTAGCCAAAGATGTTCTTCGATCCTGAAACCTGGGTCGCCGTCGCCTTCGTGATCCTGATGATCGTGTTCGGCTATCTCGGCGTCTTCAAGTCGGCGATGACCGCGCTCGATCATCGCGCCGCCCGCATCAAGGCCGAGCTCGACGACGCCGCGCGCCTCAAGCAGGAGGCGGCCAAGGTGCTCGCCGACTACAAGGCGCGCAGTGCCACGGCCGAGCGCGAGGCCGCCGACATCATCGCCAACGCCAAGGCCGAAGCCGAGCGCATCGCTGCCGACGCCAAGGCGAAGATGGAAGACTTCGTCGCCCGCCGCACCAAGACCGCCGAGAGCAAGATCGCGCTGGCCGAAGCCCAGGCGCTTGCCGACGTACGCGCCGCAGCCGCGGAAGCCGCCGTCCAGGCCGCCTCCACGATCCTGTCGCAGTCCGTCAAGGGCCAGATCGCCGACGACCTGCTCGCCAAGGGCATCAACGAAGTCAGGCAGAAGCTGAACTGAGGGATTGGCCTCACCCAATCAAAAAGCCGGCGCGACGAGCGCCGGCTTTTTTTGTTTGTCGGGTAACAGCATCCACAGTCGCGGTGTCATCACCCGCGGAGGCGGGTGATCCAGTACGCCGAGGTTTCTCGGTTCAAGCACCGCGGCCTCTGGAATACTGGATTGCCCGCCTTCGCGGGCAATGACAGCTGAGATTGCCGCAAGACCTCAGGTTACTTCTTCTTCCGCCCCTTCGGCTCCGGCGAGAGCGCCTGCGGGTCGAAGCCGACATAGAAAATGTAGTTATCGGCGACGGCGGGCGCCGGCGTCGGATAGGCCAGATCCTCGGCGACGAAGGTGAAGGGCACGCTGCCGCCTTCCGACATCGCGACCGTGGTCCGGTAGGCCTTCGAGGCGATCACCTTCTCGCCGACGCCGCCCTGCACGACGGCGATGCGCAGCGGCACCTCGACGGAGGCAGGCGCACCGGCGGGACCGGCGATGACGCGGCCCTGGATGCCGATCCGGGCCGTGATGCCGGCGCTGCTGCGGGAGCATTCGCGCGCCATCTTGGTGATCGAGGCCTGGAAGCGGATGTCATTGCCGACGGCCGGCTTGCCACTGGCGCCGACCGCGTAGGTCGAGGCCCCCGCGCGCACCGTGACCTGCGGGCAATCGAGGTCGTCTTCGGCCGGCTGCCCGGGCGCAGGCGCCGGCTTCGGCTCGGCCGGCTCGTCGGACTTGCCGCCGAACAGGCTCTTGAAGCGGTCCGTGAATGACTGCGCCGCCACCGGCGAGACAGACGCCAGCGCAATCGATAACGCGAGCGCGATCCCCGTTCCCAGTCGCAACGCGTTCCGCGATGACCGAAGCTCCTGCACCATCGACGCCCGTACTCCATGACAATTGCCGGCCGATCGCCGGCCGCGGCACGCGGTTATATCGCCAAAATCGGCGAACCCAAGGCAGCAAAAAGGGGGACTCGACCGCACCAGACGGCCGCTCAGCCGCGGAAATCCTCGTGCAGCAGGCCGAACAGCAGGTGATCCTGCCAGACCCCGTTGATGCAGAGATAACGGCGCGCCAGGCCCTCGCGCGAGAAGCCGCACTTCTCCAGCACCCGGATCGACGGCGCGTTGGTGGGGATGCAGGCGGCCTCGACCCGGTGCAGGTTGAGCTCGCCAAACAGCGTCGGCAGCAGCACCCGCAGTGCGGCCGTCATGTAGCCGCGATGGGCATAGGGCTGGCCGACCCAATAGCCGATGGTGCCGGCCTGCACGATGCCACGCCGGACATTGGCGAGCGTGATGCCGCCGACCAGGGCACCGTCGAGCTCGCGGAAGATCAGAAAGGGATAGGAGCGGTCCGCGGCGATGTCCTCGGCATAGCGGCGCAGGCGGCGGCGGAAGCCGGACCGGGTGAGATCGTCAGACGGCCAGATCGGCTCCCAAGGCGTGAGATAGTCGCGGCTGGTCTCGCGCAAATGCGCCCATTGCAGGAAGTCCGACATTTGCGGCGCGCGGAGGAGCAGCCCGTTGCCGCGCGGCGCGAGGGCGGCGGGTCCACTGGAAGGCAGGCGAAAAAGGGCCATGGTGATGCTTCCCGGGGCGAGGCAGCCCGCGCGCGGCTCCTAATGCAGCCGCGCCTTGGCGCGCGCCCGGGTCAATCCTTCCGCAAAAGACACCGCCGTGTCCAGACCCCTGCCGCTGCCCAATGCGACAACCGCAGGCCGGCTGCGCGACAGCAGCGCACGGGCCGCGTCCCGCGTCGATTCGATGCTGACGGCATCAATCCGGGCGACCAGTTCCTGCACCGTCTGCGGCCGCCCGTAGGCCAGCACATGCCGGGCGAGCTGCTCGGCGCGGGAAGAGCAGCTTTCCAACGCCATCAAGAGACCCGCCTTCATCTGCGCCTTGGCCCGGGCGATCTCGGCCTCGGCCAGCGTCTCCACCGAATCGTTCATGATGTCGACCACGACCTCCATCATCTCCGGAGCGTCGGCGGGATCGGTGCCGGTATAGAGGCCGAAGAAGCCGGTGTCGGTGTAGGGCGCGTGGAAGGTGTAGATGGAGTAGCAGAGGCCGCGCTTCTCGCGCACCTCCTGGAACAGGCGCGACGACATTCCGCCGCCGAGGATGTTGGTGAAGACCTGCAGCGAGAACAGCGACGGATCGGACTGCGGCACGCCCTCGAGCGCCAGCGTCAGATGCGCCTGCTCGAGCTCGCGATGCACCACCTTGGTGCCGCCCTGGCCGAACTGAGCGGCCTGCGGCTTCGGCCCCGGCGTCCCCTCGAAGCTCCCAAAACGCTTTTCGACCTCGGCGACGACTTGGCTGTGGTTGACCGCGCCGGCCGCAGCCACCACCATGTCGGGCCCGCGATAATGCGTCGAGAGATAGCCGCGCAGCATGTCGCGGTTGAAGGCGCGCAGCGTTTTGGCGGTGCCGAGCAGCGAGCGGCCCATCGGCTGGTCGGGATAGCAGAGCTCGTTCAGATGCTCGAACACGACGTCGTCGGGCGTGTCCTGCGCGGCACCGATCTCCTGCACGATGACGTTCTTCTCGCGCTCCAGCTCGTCGGGCTCGAAGGCGGGATTGGCGAGGATGTCGGCGAGCACGTCGAGCGCGAGCGGCACGTCGGCCTTCAGCACCCGCGCATAATAGGACGTGGTCTCTGTCGAGGTGCCGGCATTGAGGTCGCCGCCGACCGCCTCGATCTCCTCGACGATCTCGCGCGAGGAGCGCTTGGTCGTGCCCTTGAACGCCATGTGCTCCAACAGATGCGAGATGCCGTGCTCGTTCGGCTTCTCGTCGCGTCCGCCGACGCCGGCCCAGACGCCGAGCGCCGCCGTCTCGAGGTGGGGCATCTCGTCGGTGACGACGGTGAGGCCGGAGGCAAGCTTGGACATCTCGACGCTCATCCGGCAACTCCCTGCTTTGCGGCGCGGCTGGCGGACAGCACGAACCGCTCGACCTCGGCCTGATCGTTCTTCATCACCCTCATGTGTTCGGATTTGGTCATCAGGCCGTCGAGCCAGGCCGGCAGTTGCGGCCGCTGGCCGCAGGCCGCCTCGACGGCGTCGGGGAATTTGGCCGGATGCGCGGTAGAGAGCACGATGCTCGGCACCCTCGTATCGGTGGTGTCGCGGTCCGCGACGGCGAGCGCCACGGCGGTATGGGGATCGACCAGCTCGCCGGCTTCGCGCCAGGCGGCGCGAATCGCAGCCGCAGTCTCGGTCTCGTCGGCGCGCCCGGCATCGAACTCCTCGCGGATCGCGGCGAGTGTCGCATCGGGCAGCACGAAACGCCCGGACTGCTTCAGCTGTTCCATCAGGCGGCGCACGCCGGCGGCATCGCGCCGGCCGGCCTCGAACAGCAGCCGTTCGAAGTTCGAGGAGATCTGGATGTCCATCGACGGCGATGCCGTCGCGTGCACCTCGCGCACCTCGTAGATGCCGGTCTTCAGCGTGCGCGCCAGGATGTCGTTTACGTTGGCGGCGATACGCAGGGTGCGCACCGGCAGCCCCATGCGCTTGGCGACGTAGCCAGCGAAAATGTCGCCGAAATTGCCTGTCGGAACGACGAAATCGACCGCGCGCGCCGGCGCACCGACCGCGACGGCGGAGGTGAAATAGTAGACCACCTGGGCGACGATGCGCGCCCAGTTGATGGAGTTGACACCGGAGAGCGAGCTCGCATCGCGGAAGCGATGGTTGTTGAACATCCCCTTCACGAGCGCCTGGCAGTCGTCGAAGGTGCCTTCGATGGCGAGCGCATGGACGTTGGCCGCACCCGTCGTCGTCATCATCCGCCGCTGCACCTCAGAGATGCGGCCGTGCGGAAACAGCACGATGAGATCGACGTTCTCGAGGCCCGCAAAGGCTTCGACCGCGGCGCCGCCGGTATCGCCCGACGTCGCGACCACGATGGTGGTGCGCTGGCCGCGCTTTTCGAGCACATGGTCCATCAGCCGCGAGATCAGCTGCATCGCCACGTCCTTGAAGGCGAGCGTCGGACCGTGGAACAGCTCCAGCACGAACTGGTGCGGCGACATCTGGCGCAGCGGCACCACTGCAGGATGGCGGAAGGTGGCGTAGGCCTCGTTCGCCATGCGTCCGAGCTCGGCGTCCGAAATCTCGCCGCCTGCAAAGGGACGAATCACGTCGACCGCGACCTCCCAATAGGGGCGGCCGAAGAAGCCGGCGATCGTCTCGCTCGGGAGCTGTGGCCACACCGCCGGCACATACAGGCCACCGTCGCGGGCAAGCCCGGTCAGCATCACGTCGCAGAAGCCGAGTTCAGGGGCCTCGCCCCGGGTCGAGATATAACGAGTCAAACTGCCCTCCAAAGGCCGGCCGGCCGAAGCCCGACCCTTAAGCCTTTGATTTTACGTAGTTACTTGTCAACAGCCAGAGGCTTTGAGCCACCATAGAGTGTTTTGCGGCATCGGGAAACCGCTTCCGACCTTCCCCTCGTCCAATGAAAAAGGGCTGCGGCATTGCCGCAGCCCTTCTCTTGGAAGGTCTGTCGTTGTGTGCAGACCGGTTTGCTTCGTCGGGGTCGTCGCTCCTCAAAACTGGTCCGGCAAGCTTTCGTCGCCTGTCACGAAATCGTCAAGGCCAAAACCCGCACGTGTCGAAGATGTTCCTATTCTTCCCGAACCGGCTCAGGCCCGTCCGATACAGGCACAGCCAAATCTCGGCAATCAATTCCGCTTTTTCCCGTATGAGCCATGGGAACGAATACAGCCTCGGCCCATTGTGTCGGCGGATGGGTGTCAGCCCGTTGTCCATGCATTGCCCGGCCAGCGGCGGCGTCGATCCGTCGGCCGAACCGCTGCATCCTTGAGCAGCCGGTTCGGTCGCTGGCAAAGGTCAGTTCAACCCGATTTCCACTGCGATCCGGATCAGGTCGGAATGGTTCTTGGCGCCCAGCTTCTGCTTGAGCAGAGACGTGGTGTTGGCGACGGTCTTGTAGGAGATGCCGAGCGCCTCGGCGACCTCGACGATCTTGTCGCCGCGTCCGAGCAAGCGGAGAATTTCGAGCTCCCGCGGCGTCATCTGCGAAGCCGGGTTGGCCTTGATCGCCGCGCCGGAAAACGTCACGGCTTCCGCAAGCTGCGGTGAGATGAAATTGTCGCCCGCCACCACCTTGCGCACCGCTTTCAGCAGGATCCTGGGGTCGTCGCCCTTGGAGACATAGCCTTGCGCCCCAAGCTCGACGGCCCGCACCACGAAGGCCGGATCGTCGTTCATGCTGAACATGATGATCTTGGCGTCGGGATCATCCTTGCGGATGCGTCGCATTAGCTCGAAGCCGGAGACGTCGGGCAGGCTGATGTCGATCACGGTGACGTCGGGCCGCTTGCTGACATAGGCGCGATGCCCGGATTTGGCGTCGGTCGCCTCATCGATGCGGATTGAATGGTCGGATGCGAACAGGGTGCGGCAGCCGGACAACACCACGGGATGGTCGTCGACGATCAGGACCCTTGTCGCCAGCTTGGCGGTATCTTGCATCGCGCACTCTCTGTTTTCTCGACTCTTAGACCGGCGGGAATAAATGGAAAGAGCAAATTCCGCCGATGCGCGTTAGAATTGACCTAATGTGGCACCGACTTTCGTTCCGGACACAATTGTTTCTCCCGCTCGGCGCCAGTTTTCTCGCGGTGCTGGTCCTGGGCGGCGTGCTGCTGCAGGTTTTCGCGACGGGTCAATTGGCGGAGGAGAGCGAGCCGCGACGGCGTTCGACGGAGGCGGTCGCCGCCGCGCTCAACAACGCCTTGAGCGCTTCGGACAATCCGCGGCAGACCCTCGATGCCTTTGTCCATTCCTTGGACACCTCCTCCGATATCCAATTCCGCGCCCTGGGAGCAGGTCCCGCGCCACCGGCGAAGGACGACCTGCGCAAGCCGCATGGCGTGCCGCAATGGTTCATCGACCTTCTCGCTGTTCCCAACATGGACACGGCATTTCCGGTGACGATCGACGGTAAGCGCGTTGGCGACATCGTAATTCTGCAGGACATGTCGGCCGATCTGTTCGAGAAATGGATTGGCCTTCTAGCGCTCGCCAGCCTGCTCGCCGCGCTGATGGTTCTTATCGGCACGATTGCCTATGTCTTGTCGGGATCGGTGCTGCGCCCCCTGCAAGATCTCGGCGAAGGTCTCACGCGAATACGACGGGGCGACTACACCAGGCCGATACCGGTCGGGGGCCCGCCGGAAATCCGGCAAAGCTGCGCGGAGGCGAATGCGCTGGCTGCAACGCTGGCGCATTTGAGCCAGGACAATCGCGATCTGATGCACCGCCTGGTGTCGCTCCAGGATGACGAGCGGCGCGATCTCGCCCGCGAGCTGCATGACGAGCTCGGCCCCCTGCTGTTCAGCATCCGCGCCGGCACGATCGCGCTGAGCGAGGCCTCCCAGCCACAGGGACATCTCGGCAATTCGGCACAGGACCTGCTGCAATCGGTCGAGGCACTGCAGCAGACCAACCGCCGCATCCTCGACCAGCTGCGACCGCTCTATATCGAGGAACTCGGCCTTTCGAGCAGCGTACAGACGCTGCTGCGGAATTTTCGCAAGCAGGCACCTCATATCGTCCTGACGGACGCGATCGATCCCGATCTCAGCGGGATCGGCGGACCGCTGGCGCAGACCGTCTATCGGGTGATCCAGGAGGCGCTGACCAACGTGCTGCGACATGCCAACGCCGGCAACGCCCATGTGCAGGCGACGGTCGCCGACAAGACTCTCGTCGTCGAGATATCCGACGACGGCGGCGGTTTTCCTGCGGGCAATGTCTTCGGCCGCGGCCTGACCGGCATGCACGAGCGCGTGCGCGCGCTCAGCGGATCGCTATCGCTGTTGCGCGTGGATGAGCGAACCTACGTGCGCTGCCGCCTTCCGGCGGAGACGATGCAGGACGCGCCATCACCGGGCTAATTCAGCACGCGCAGCCGTGATGCGCATTCTGTCGCGCCGGCTCGCATAGCGTGCTGCGGATCTTGCCATCCGGGCTGAAGCGGAACAAGGCCTGAATGCGCAGCGCGCCGGCGACGGAATATTCAAGGTGAACACCGTGGGGCGCGGGATGGATCTCCTCCAGCCCGAACCCTGCCGACGAGAAGGCGCCGAGCCGCGGCCCCCAATAGATTTCAAGCTCGCTGCGGCCGCGATAGCGTTCCGTGCCGTTGCACGTGCATTCGAGCTCGGCATCGTCGGCATAGAGGTCGAGCAGCGTCGCAAGATCGCCTCTCCGACAGGCATCCACCCAGTCGACGACAATTCCCATCTGATCGAAATCGCTCACGCCGAAATCCTGTCTGCCGCGAGAAATCTTGAAGGCGGCTTAGGACCACACTCGTGAATGTCCGCTGAATAAGAAAGTCCGGGCGATTCCGGGTTCCACATCAGGGAATCTACGGAGTGACGGAACTCTGCCGCCGTCCTCGCAGCCAGACCGCGAATGCGATCAACACCGCGCCTGCGAGCGTGAACCAGGTGATTGCATATTGCAGATGGTCGTCCTTGAGGTTCACCACGAGCGGCCCCGGACGCGGGATGCCGTTCGCGGGCACGGGCCCCTCGAGATCGATATAGAACGGCGCAACCGCGCCCCAGCCCAGCGCGCTTGCGATTGCCAGATGATCGCGCACGAACCAGAGCCGCTTGTCGCGATTCTCCGCCGGTGTCAGCCAGCTTGGCGCCTCGGGAAAGCGCAGATAGCCGGTGAGCGACACCGGTTCGCCCGTGACGAGCTTCTTCACCGCGCGATCCTCGACGCCGCGGTCCTGCATCGTGTTCTCGACGAAGCCGGCGTCGATCACGAGCGTCTCGCCGCCGGGAAGCCGCGCCGGCAGGAACGCCCAGGTGCCCGGGCCGGAGGCGTCCTTGCGCACTGCCGAGCCGGAGGAATAGACCATCGCATCGGGCAGGGCTGCGTAAGTCGCGGTGAAGCTGACGCGGCGGAATTCGTCGCGGGCAGGATTGAGCGCGGCCCATTGCGCGGACGGCGGCAGCGGGACCGGCGCCGCCGCAAGCCGCTCGGTGAGTGCCGCAATCAGCTCGTGCTTGGCCGTGCGGCGCTGCAGCTGCCAGACACCGAGCGCAACGAACACGGCCGTCAGGAACAGCGTGAACAGCGCGAAGCCGGTCACGCGGGCCTTGCGCGCAGGCTCGGTCATTTCGCGCGATCGACCAACCGGCCCGGCGCCGCCTTGTGATGGAATTGCAGCGCGATCAGCAGCGACTTCATCGAGCGCAGCGGCAACAGCGTGGTGGCGAGGATCAGCGGCAGCCAGAGCACGGCATGCAGCCAGTATGGCGGCTGGTATTTGACTTCGACGATGAGTGCGCAGGCGACGACGATGCCGCCGGCCAGCATGATGATGAAGATCGCCGGACCGTCGCCGGAATCGATGAAGGCATAGTCGAGCCCGCAACGGTCGCAAGCGGGCGCGAGCGTCAGGAAGCCCGCGTAAAGCTTGCCCTGGCCGCAGCGTGGACATCTGCAGGCAAGCCCGCGCAGCGCGCTTTGCAGGACCGTGGCTTCGGACTGGGGTGTGCCGGCACTGTCGTTCATGAGGACGGACTCTATCACAGTTTCCGGAGAAGCTTCCGGCGGCCGGAAAACGAAAGGGCGGCCCTGCGGCCGCCCTTCCTGATCGGTTCGATACGGCTCAGTGCGCGGCGTGGGCCATGGCCTCGGCGCCGCGTCCCCAGACGTAGATGCAGAGGAACAGGAACAGCCAGACCACGTCGACGAAGTGCCAGTACCAGGCGGCGAACTCGAAGCCGAGATGCTGCTTCGGCGTGAAGTGGCCGGCATAAGCGCGGAACAGGCAGACCAGCAGGAAGACGGTGCCGACCAGCACGTGGAAGCCGTGGAAGCCGGTCGCCATGAAGAACGTCGCGCCGTAGACGTTGCCGGCGAAGGAGAACGCCGCGTGGCTGTATTCATAGGCCTGCACGCAGGTGAAGAGCGCGCCGAGCACGACGGTGAGGATCAGGCCGTATTTCAGGCCCTGCCGGTCGTTCTCGAGCAGCGCATGGTGCGCCCAGGTCACGGTGGTGCCTGACGTGAGCAGGATCAGCGTATTCAGCAGGGGCAGATGCCAGGGATCGAAGGTCTCGATGCCCTTCGGCGGCCAGGTGCCGGGGACCGCGCAAGCGCCGGGCTGCGTGCCGAGGCCGCAGCCGAACACGGCGTCACGGGTGGCGTGAACGGCATCGGCCGGAAACAGCGCCGCGTTGAAGTAAGCCCAGAACCAGGCGACGAAGAACATCACCTCGGAGGCGATGAACAGGATCATGCCGTAGCGGTGATGCAGCTGCACGACGCGGGTATGGTCGCCCTTGTACTGGGCTTCCTTGATCACGTCGGCCCACCAGCTCGCCATGGTGTAGAGCACGCCCACAGTGCCGACGCCGAACACGATCGGCGCCGCGGAGAACATGTGGTGCATCCAGGCGATGGCGCCGACCGCCATGATGAAAGCCGAGAGCGAGCCGACCGCCGGCCAGGGAGAGGGATCGACCAGATGATAGTCGTGATGCTTGGTGTGCGCCGTGGCCATTTCCGTCTCTCTCCTCAATCCCGTGCCTGTCAGGCACTTATCCCCTTGTGTCCGACCGCCTGAGCGTGAGCCCTGCGGTCAAAGATTTCCCTTGCGCCTGTCGCCCTCGCCCGATGCCAGCGGTTTCACCACCGAATCGCGCACCGGATAGAACGTGTAGGACAGCGTGATCGTGTTCAGCCCGTCGTTCTCGCGGTCGTCGGCGATCGACGGATCGACGTAGAACACGACCGGCATCTCGCGCTTCTCACCGGGCGCCATGGTCTGCTCGGTGAAGCAGAAGCAGTTGATCTTCTGGAAATAGGCGCCGACCGTCAGCGGCGCGACGTTGTAGGCGGCCTGGCCCGCAGTGGTGCGCGCCGCCTGGTTGGTCACGGTGTAGAAGACCGTCACGACCTGGCCGATATTGACCTCGATCTCGCTCTGCTCCGGCTCGAACTTCCAGGGCAGGCCGGGCGCGACGTTGGAATCGAAGCGCACCGAGATCTTCCGCGCGATCGGGCCCGTGGCCGGCGCGGAGGTCGCCACTTGCGTCGTGCCGTTGAAGCCGGTGGCGCGGCAGAACCAGTTGTAGAACGGCACCGCTGCGTAGGAGGCGCCGACCATCAGCGCGACCACGCCGCCGCAGATCGAAGCAACGACCACATCGCGACCCAGCCCGCGTGCCTTGCCCGGCTTGCGATGGCCCGGCTTGGCGCTGACGTCCTGCGATATGGTCGGTTCGTGATCCATGTTTCCTACATCGGCCGCACGAGCACTGCCGGCCCCTTGACCATGGTGACGGCGAAGAACAGCACCACGAGCACGCCGAGCGCCAAAGCGATGGCGATGGAGCGCTGACGGCGGCTCTTCTGCTGCGCCTCGGTGAGGACGATTCCTTCTGGCTCGCGTTTGTCGGCCATCGCGGTGATCATGCGCCCCCAACCATCGGAGCCAGCGCCCGATACACGACCTCGGCCAGCAGGGTCGCGAACAGCGCGAACAGATACAGGATCGAGAAGGCAAACAGCTTGCGGGTCGCGCGCAACGACTGGCTGCGCTCGCGGCGCAGATAGACGTTGATGGCGAGCACCAGCATGCCGGCGCCGAGGATCAGCGAGATCACGCCGTAGACGGCGTCGAAATAGCCGAGCGCCCAGGGCGCGGCGGCGACCGCGATCAGCACGATGGTGTAGAGCAGGATCTGCAGACGCGTCGCGTCGGGACCGGCGACGTTGGGCAGCATCGGAATGCCGGCGCGCGCATAGTCATCGGAGCGGAACAGCGCCAGCGCCCAGAAATGCGGCGGGGTCCAGAAGAAGATGATCGCGAACAGCAGCAGCGGCTCGACGTCGACCGTGCCCGTCACCGCAGCCCAGGCCACCACCGGCGGCAGCGCACCGGCGGCACCGCCGATCACGATGTTCTGCGCGGTCCAGCGCTTCAGCCACATCGTATAGATCACGACGTAGAAGAAGATGGTGAAGGCGAGCAGCGCGCCCGCGACCCAGTTGACGAGGATGCCGAGCGTCATCACCGAGAAGAAGGCGAGCGTCATGCCGAACGCCATCGCTTCGGGGCGGGTGATGCGGCCGCGCGGGATCGGCCGGTTCGCCGTCCGCGACATCTTGGAATCGATGTCGCCTTCGAGCGCCATGTTGAGCGCCCCGGAGGCGCCGGCGCCGACCGCGATGCAGAGCAGCGAGGTGATTGCCAGCACGGGATGGAAATGCCCCGGCGCCATCGCCATTCCGACCAGCGCGGTGAAAATCACCAGCGACATCACCCGCGGCTTGAGCAGCGCGATGTAGTCGCCCACCTCCGCTTCGGAGATGCGGGGATTGATGTCGGCGGCGTGGTGGTCGAGGACAGACACTTAATTCAACTCGCTTCGTTATAGCGCCGCGGCGCCCGTCAGGGGCGCCGCGGGAGATCGATCACTGCACGCGGGGCAGCACTTCGAACTGGTGGAACGGCGGCGGCGAGGACAACGTCCACTCCAGCGTGGTCGCGCCAGCACCCCACGGATTGTCGCCCGCCGGCACCTTCTTCATGTAGGCGTCGAGCACGCAGTAGAGGAAGATCAGCACGCCGAAGCCGGAGATGTAGGAGCCGACCGACGAGACCAGGTTCCAGCCCGCGAAGGCATCGGGATAGTCGACGTAGCGGCGCGGCATGCCCGACAGGCCGAGGAAGTGCTGCGGGAAGAACACGAGGTTGACGCCGATGAAGGTGACCCAGAAGTGCGCCTTCGCGAGCGCTTCATTGTACATGTAGCCCGACATCTTCGGGAACCAGTAGTACCAGCCGGCGAAGATTCCGAACACCGCGCCGAGCGACAGCACGTAATGGAAGTGCGCGACGACGTAGTAGGTCTCCTGCAGCACGCGGTCGACGCCGGCGTTCGCCAGCACGACGCCGGTCACGCCGCCGATCGTGAACAGGAAGATGAAGCCCACCGCCCAGATCATCGGTGCCCGGAACTCGATCGAGCCGCCCCACATCGTGGCGATCCAGGAGAATATCTTCACGCCGGTCGGAACCGCGATGACCATGGTCGCCGCGACGAAATAGGCCTGCGTCGCCGAGGACATGCCGACCGTGTACATGTGGTGCGCCCACACCACGAAGCCGATGCCGCCGATCGCGACCATGGCGTAGGCCATGCCGAGATAGCCGAACACGGGCTTGCGCGAGAAGGTCGAGACGATCTGGCTGATCATGCCGAAGGCGGGCAGGATCAGGATGTAGACCTCGGGGTGGCCGAAGAACCAGAACAGATGCTGGAACAGCACGGGGTCGCCGCCGCCGTCGGGCGCGAAGAAGGTCGTGCCGAAATTGCGGTCGGTGAGCAGCATGGTGATCGCACCGGCGAGCACCGGCAGCGACAACAGCAGCAGGAACACGGTCACCAGGATCGACCACACGAACAGCGGCATCTTGTGCAGGGTCATGCCCGGCGCGCGCATGTTGAAGATCGTGGTGATGAAGTTGATGGCGCCGAGGATCGACGAGGCGCCGGCGAGATGCAGCGACAGGATCGCGAAGTCGACGGCCGGCCCCGGATGGCCGGAGCTCGACAGCGGCACGTACATGGTCCAGCCGGCGCCGACGCCGTTGGCGCCCGGCTCGCCCTCCACGAAGGTCGACATCAGCAGCAGCGCGAAGGATGCCGGCAACAGCCAGAACGAAATGTTGTTCATGCGCGGGAACGCCATGTCCGGCGCGCCGATCATCAGCGGCACGAACCAATTGCCGAAGCCGCCGATCATCGCCGGCATGACCATGAAGAAGATCATGATCAGGCCGTGCGAGGTCACGAACACGTTGTAGGTGTGGGTCTCGTGGAAGACCTGCACGCCCGGATACATCAGCTCGGCCCGGATCGCGATCGACATCGCGGCACCGATGATGCCGGCGATGACCGCGAATACCAGGTACATCGTGCCGATGTCCTTGTGGTTGGTCGAATAGACGTAGCGCCGCCATCCGGTCGGATGGGCGTGCTCGTCATGTCCGTGGGCTTGCGCGTGATCGCCGTGTGCCGCTGCGCTCGTTGCCATTTTCAAATCCTGCCTTGCGTCCCATTCGGACCTTTGGAGGTCCCGCCCTTTTATCGCTTTCAGTCCCTGAAAGCCGTCACCCGGCGCTTACTGCGTCGGGCCGGCCGCGGAGGCGTAGGTGCTGGTGCCGCCGCTCGCATATTTCTTCTTCGCCGTCTCGACCCAGGAGGCGAATTCCTGGTCGCTCACCACACGCACGGCGATCGGCATGAAAGCGTGGTCCTTGCCGCAGAGTTCCGAGCACTGACCGTAGTACATGCCGGTCTTGGTGGCCTTGAACCAGGTCTCGTTCAGCCGGCCCGGGATGGCGTCGATCTTGATGCCGAAAGCCGGCACCGCGAAAGCATGGATGACGTCGGCGCCGGTGGTCTGGACACGAATCACCTTGTTGACCGGCACCACCATCTCGTTGTCGACACCGAGCAGGCGGGGCTGCTTGTCCTGCGCCATCAGCGAGTCGAACTCGAACTTGCCGTTATCCGGATAGGCATAGGACCAGTACCACTGCTTGCCGGTCGCCTTGATGGTCAGATCCGCCTTCGGCACGTCGAGCTCCAGGAACAGAAGCCGGAACGACGGCACCGAGATGCCGACCAGGATCAGCACCGGAACGAGCGTCCAGGCCACCTCGATCAGCGTGTTGTGGGTGGTCCGCGACGGCACCGGATTGGCCTTCGCGTTGAACTTGACGACCACGATCACGAGCAGCGCGAGGACGAACAGCGTGATCAGGGTGATCAGCAAGAAGAGGAAGTTGTGGAACCAGACGATGTTGTCCATCACCGGAGAACCGGACTGCTGGAGCGTCCACTCCCATGGCGCCGGCTGCCCGAGCTCGGCCAATGCCGCACCACCCGTCGCCAGCGTGACGCCAGCCGCCACCACGGCGATGGTGGCCAATCCCAGCAATTGCCGGCCCACCCGACCCATCGACATCCTCATGTCGTTCGCGCTCCCCTTCCGAAATCACCCCAAGTGCATTCCCCTGCTTCCGGGAAACGCTTATTCGATCCGCCAGTCCGACAAACCGCCACGCAAGAATACCTCTAAGAGGAATCGGGGCCAGATCGCTAGAACGCGAAATCAAGCCTCTCAAACCATAATTCTTGATCTATCGCAATGCAGTCTTGAGCCCCGTCTGCCAGGCATCACCGGCAAGATATTTCCCAGCAAGATCAGACAAAAATACCGTTTCCCGGGACGCTGCGGCTTGACAGCGGAATTGCCCGCGGTAGGCACTTGCAGACAGCCAGGCAGGAACCTGATTCGTGCCGGCAATGGCGGTGTGGGCGGCGCGGAATTTGCTTGGGAATCGCCTTCAAGACGCCGTCATTTCCGTATCAGTCCGCCAGATCAGTCCGCCAAGCGCGAGCAACCCAGGCGAGCAGAGGGACCGACCCGATGGGGCTTTCGAGATCGATGGCAAGGCCGGCGAACGGCCTCTCGGCGCTCGCCGCCATCCTGGCTGCGATCGTCCTGCTGGCGCTTCCGGGGCTCGCCCATGCGCAGGGCGCGGTGCGCTCCGTCCATGGCGACTGGCAGATCCGCTGCGACACCCCGCCGGGCGCCCAGACCGAGCAATGCGCCCTGATCCAGAGCGTGGTGGCCGAAGACCGCTCCAATGCCGGCCTGACCGTGATCGTGCTCAAGACCGCCGACCAGAAGAGCCGCCTGATGCGCGTAGTCGCCCCGCTCGGGGTCCTGTTGCCCTCCGGCCTCGGGCTCAAGCTCGACAACCAGGACGTCGGCCGCGCCGGCTTCGTCCGCTGCCTGCCCAACGGCTGCGTCGCCGAGGTCGTCCTGGAGGACAAGCTGCTCGGCCAGCTCCGCAGCGCCAAGACCGCGACCTTCATCATCTTCGAGACCCCCGAAGAAGGCATCGGCTTCCCGCTCAGCCTGAACGGGCTGGGTGAGGGCTATGACAAGCTGCCGTAGGGGGCGGCTAATCTTGGCAATCCTTTTGTTTCCGTAATGTGAGGCTTCGCGCCCTCGCGGAACCGGTCCGAAACCATTATCTTGCCCCACATCTTCCGCTAATGGACGGACGCATGACCAATCCTGCCACGACCTCCCTGCTCGACCGCGCCAATCTCGACCGCGACCAGGTTCGCAGCGAGGTCGCGCGCGGGCTCTCGGGCGCTGACGACGGCGAACTGTTCCTGGAATACAGCCAGACCGAAGCGCTGATGTTCGACAATGGGCGGCTGAAGCAGGCGACCTACGACACCTCGCAGGGTTTTGGCTTACGCGCGGTCAAGGATGACGCGGTCGGTTACGCGCATTCCTCGGACGTGTCGCTGCCGGCGCTGATTCGCGCGGCGGACGCGGTTGCTGCCGTGCGCGGCGGCTACTCCGGCAGCTTCTCGGCGCCACCCCCGCATACCAATGTCCGCCTCTATGGCGACGACAATCCGCTGGACGCGCCGGGCTTCGAGACAAAAGTAAAACTGCTCGCGGAGATCGACGCTTACCTGCGCGACAAGGATCCGCGGGTACGGCAAGTCAGCGTCAGTCTGGGCGCAACCTGGCAGGTCGTCGAGATCCTGCGGCCCGACGGCGAGAGCTATCGCGACATCCGTCCGCTGGTGCGTGTCAACATCTCCGTCGTCGCCGGCCAGGGCGATCGCCAGGAGAGCGGCAGCAAGGGCTATGGCGGCCGCGCCGGCTATGCCGAATTCATCGAGAGCAGAAACTGGCGCGAGGCCGCCGACGGCGCGCTGCGCGAGGCGCTGGTCAATCTGGAATCGATCCCGGCTCCCGCCGGCGAGATGGACGTCGTCCTGGGCGCCGGCTGGCCCGGGGTGATGCTGCATGAAGCCGTCGGCCATGGCCTCGAGGGCGACTTCAACCGCAAGAAGACATCGGCCTTCGCCGGCCTGATGGGCCAGCAGGTCGCGGCCAAGGGCGTCACCGTGGTCGACGACGGCACCATTGCCTCGCGCCGCGGCTCGCTCTCGATCGATGACGAGGGCACGCCGACCAACCGCACCGTGCTGATCGAGGACGGCATCCTGGTCGGCTACATGCAGGACCGCCAGAACGCGCGGCTGATGAACATGAAGCCGACCGGCAACGGGCGTCGCCAGGGCTACGCCCATGTGCCGATGCCGCGGATGACCAACACCTACATGCTCGCGGGCGACCGCGACCCGGCTGAGATCATCGCCTCGGTGAAGAACGGCGTGTTCGCCGCGAATTTCGGCGGCGGCCAGGTCGACATCACCTCGGGCAAGTACGTGTTCCAGTGCACCGAGGCCTACAAGATCGAGAACGGCAAGATCGGAGCGCCGCTCAAAGGCGCCATGCTGATCGGCAACGGGCCGACCGACCTGCATCGCATCCGCATGATCGGCAACGACCTCGCGCTCGATACCGGCATCGGCACCTGCGGCAAGAATGGCCAGGGCGTGCCTGTCGGCGTCGGCCAGCCGTCGCTGCTGATGGAGCGCATCACGGTGGGTGGAACGGGCGCATGAGCATCGAAAAGGCAACGGTCACCCCGAAGCGGAAGACTAGCGGCTGGGGTGGCCAACTCGTGCAGCTCGCCGGCATCGTCGCCGCCGTGTTCATCGCCAAGGGCGCGCTCGCCGAGCCTTTCTACGTGCCGTCGGGCTCGATGGAGCCGACGCTTCTGATCGGCGATGCGCTGCTCGCCTCGAAATTCCCCTATGGCTACGGCACCTCGTCGCTGCCGATTCAGATCAGCCTGCCCGAGAGCGGCCGCGTCTTCGCGGAGACGCCGAAGCTCGGCGACGTCGTCGTGTTCCGCTGGCCCGGCGATCGTTCACAGGCCTGGGTCAAGCGCGTCGTGGGGCTGCCCGGCGACCGCATCCAGATGCGGCAGGGCCAGCTTTTCATCAACGACCGTCCGGCCGAGCTGAAGCCCGATGGCGTCGGCGCCGCCGAGGACGACCATGGCGGCAGCGAACCCGCCTATCGCTATGTCGAGACGCTGCCGAACGGTGTCTCGCACCTGATCTTCAAGATGCGCGACAGCGGTCCGCTCGACAACACGCCCGAGGTGACGGTGCCGGCGGGGCATTTGTTCGTGCTCGGCGACAACCGCGACAATTCGGCCGACAGCCGCGTGCCGCTGCGCTCCGGCGGCGTCGGCCTGTTGCCGATCGACAATCTGATCGGCCGTGCGGACGCAGTGGTCGGCTCCTGGGATCTCGGCATGCGCAGCCAGCCGGTGTGGACCTGGCTGTCCGGATTCAGGCTGGCGCGGTTCTTCACCGCCGTCCACTGAGCGGTAACGTAGATCGTAGGGTGGGCAAGGCGGAAGCGTGCCCACCACGTCTGTCGTAACGTGGAGAGATGGTGGGCACGACGCGCGAAGAGCGCGCCTTTGCCCACCCTACGATTTCCGATGACCCGCGACGAATTCCTCGCGCTCGCCCTACGCAATTCGGTCAACGCCGCGATCCTCGACGAGCTGCACCGGCTTGCACTGCCGGATGCGTGGCTGGTGTCGGGATGCCTGGTGCAGACGGTGTGGAACGTGCTCACGGGGCGCCCGATCGATCACGGCATCGCCGATTACGACGTGTTCTATTTCGACCCCGACACATCGTGGGAGGCCGAGGATGCGGTGATCCGCACCCTCCATGCGCGCCTCGCGCATCTCGGTGCCAAGATCGAGGCGCGCAACCAGGCCCGCGTGCACGTGTGGTACCCCGCCAAGCACGGCCTGCCCTATCCGCCGCTGAGCAGCTCGAGGGAAGGCATCGACCGCTTCCTCACCCAGAACACGCAAATCGGGGTGAGACGCACGGGCGATGGCTACGATATCTACGCGCCGCACGGCTTCGACGATGTCGTAGGGCTGATCACGCGCCCCAATCCGGGTGCGAATTTCTCTGCGGCGAACTATGCGGCGAAGGCGTCGCGCTGGAAGGCGCTGTGGCCCGAGATCACGGTGGTTGCAGCGGAGTGAGATCTCGTAGGGTGGGCAAAGCGAAGCGTGCCCACCACCTCGTGCAATGGCTGAAAGATCGTGGGCACGGCGCTGCGCGCCTTTGCCCACCCTACGACAGCAATGACGGCGGTGAGAGCTGCGCCTATCGCACCACGCCCGACGTGAACCCCGCCTTCCTTCGCGGCGGCTTGATTTCCTTTTTCAGGAAACAGCGTGCCTCACGGCCGGTGTAGCCAGGGCGGGCATAGGTGAAGGCGCGGCATTTGTTGTCGGCGGTGCAGGCGGCCTTGCAGGCCTCGACGCCGTCGCCGTCCTTGATCTCGAAATTGCGCAAGTCGCCGCCGGGCCGGTCGATCGACGTCTCGACGCCCTCGACGCGCGGCTCAATCACGCCGGCGCCGCGCACCCCGGAGATACAGCAACTCCCCGGCACGCGCGTCGGCACAGTGTTCTTCAGCCAGCACACCGCCGAGCCGCCTTCGACGTCGGGATAGTTGAAGCTCCAGGAGCGGCAGCGGCGATCGCGCTCGCATAGCAGCGCGCAATCCTCGGGATCGCCCGAGGTGACGGGCGTACTGAAATAGTCGCCGCCCGGCCGATCGAAGGCGGTCTGGGCAGGCGCCGGCACGCTCGCAAATGCAAGCAAAAGCAGCGTGACACATGCCCCGGCGCTGGCCATGACGGCCCCGGACAGGCGGCCCTTCCCCATCGGAACAGCTTTCGAGTTATTGACGACGCTCAGGTTTTTTCAGCCGGTCATTTGATCGCCGCAAACCTGTATGGGCGATGAACGGCTGAAATCCAGGATCTCTGGGTCTCAGAGGTCTAGAACGCGTATTCCGCGTAGGCTGGTTCCACCGAGCCCTTCCAGGGTCCGCTGAATTTATCCAGCATTTCCTCGGCCGGCGTCCGGCCGGCGTCGATAATGCGGTCGAGCGGCTCGAGATGCCGCGTTTCGTCGCGGCCGAGCTGGTCGATCCGGCCGCGCCGGCGCAAGCCGGCATGGGCCAGAATCAGGCACTCCTTGGCAATCTCGAAGAGGTAGCGGTCCTTGATCCGCGCCTTGAAGCCCATGCGCGGCACGTCGTCGCGCAGGGCCTGGCGTTCATGCGAGGTCCAGTGCTTCACCAGGTCCCAGGCGGCATCGAGCGAAGCATCGTCGTAGAGCAGCCCGACCCAGAACGCCGGCAGTGCCGGCAAGCGGCCCCACGGGCCGCCATCGGAGCCGCGCATCTCGAGATAACGCTTGAGCCGCACTTCGGGGAAGATCGTCGAGAGGTGGTTGGCCCAGTCCGACAAGGTCGGACGCTCGCCGGGAAGATTGTTGTTGCGGCCGTTGAAGAAGGCGCGGAACGAGGAGCCCGAGACGTCGATATATTCCTCGCCGCGCTTGACGAAATACATGGGCACGTCGAGCGCGTAATCGACATAGCGCTCGAACCCCATGCCGTCTTCGAACGCCCACGGCATCATGCCCGAACGGGCATTGTCGGTGTCGCGCCAGATTTCGGAGCGGAAGGAGAGGAAGCCGTTCGGCTTGCCCTCGGTGAACGGCGAATTGGCGAACAAGGCGGTTGCGACCGGTTGAAGCGCGAGCGAGACGCGCAGCTTCTTGACCATGTCGGCTTCGGAGGAGAAGTCGAGATTGGTCTGTACCGTGCAGGTCCGATACATCATGTCGAGGCCGTATTGACCGACCTTCGGCATGTAGTTGGTCATGATCTTGTAGCGGCCCTTGGGCATCACCGGGATGTCGGCGCGCGACCAGGACGGCGTCATGCCGAGCCCGAGGAAGCCGATGCCGAGCGGCGTTGCGATCTCGCGCACCTGCGCCAAGTGCGCCATCAGCTCGCTCTGGGTCTGGTGCACGTTCTCGACCGGCGCGCCGGAGAGCTCGAACTGTCCGCCGGGCTCGAGCGAGATCGCGCCGCCGCCGGTGACATCGTAGAGGCCGATGATGTTGCCCTGCTCCATGATCGGCTCCCAGCCGAGCAGGAGCTTCATGCCTTCGAGCAGCGCGCCGATGCCGCGCGCGCCCTCGTAAGGCACCGGACGATGGCCGTCGAGCGTGAACGGCGTCTTCTCGTGCTCGGTGCCCATGCGGAATTCGGACGGGTCCTTGCAGCCGGCCTCGAACCACGCGACGAGCTCGTCGCGCGATTGCAGGGGCGTCATATCGATCTGGTCTCGCGCCATATCAAACTCTAATCAAAAGCGCTTCGACCGAACGCGCGCGGGTGACAGGGACGGCCCGCGAACCCACCGGGGGGTGCACGGGCGAGCGGATTTGCCGCGCGATCATCGCGACGGCATGCTTTCGTTGGCGGCGGCGGGCGGCAGTTTCATCTCGCCGCAGGAGCAGCCCAGGCGGTCGAGCAGATTGCTGAGTTTGACGGCGTCGGCATCCGACAGCTTCGAACCGACATATTTCTCGATCGCGGCCGAATAGGCGCCCCACATCCGCTTCTGCAGCTCGCGGCCGGCTTCGGTGATCTCGACGAACTGGCCGCGCTTGTCGATCTTGCATTCGCGCCGCGAGGCGAGGCCCTCGTCGACCAGGCGGTCGATCAGCCGCGAGGTCGAATATTGCGGGATGAGCATCTGCCGCTCGAGCTCGACCGGCCGCAGCTCGCCCGAGGGCGCCCGCGACAGTTCGAGCAGCGCATCATACCAGGCCAGCGGGGGGAAGCCGGCCTTCTTCAAGTCCTGCTCGACGCAATCGAGCACGCGGCTCTGCACCCGCATCAGGCGGATCCAGGCGGCGGTTGCCTCGGTCGATGGTTTGCGTTTCATGGTCCCGCTCAAGCTCGTCGCCCGTCTCTTACTCCATTCGATGCACCTGCATCAATCTTGACTATTTCAAGCAGGTGCATGTAGTCGTTCTTTCGGCCGAACCAAGCGTCAGGGGAAGGAAATTCCTCGAAACCGGACGGTTTGCCCGGTGTGTGCCCGCCGTCTCCCCACATCGTGCTCCTGGAGGCCGGCCCGCCCTATGGCCTGGTCGAGGTCGGTATCGGCGCCAAGAAGCCCCGAAATGGTGAGGATTATCTGAAGCTGAGCCCCTTGGGGCCAGGTTCCTCCGCTGGGCCTCGACAGCAATGAGATCGTGACGGAAGGCCAAGTGATTGTCCAGATGATCGCCCATCAGGTCTGGTCCGCCGTTCGCGAAGCACGACCGGTGGGACGACGAAGAGCCGGATCGATGATTCGGCTCTTTGCTTGCGTCATTTGCTAAATCCGAAGATGCGCGATGCGCTGACGCCGATTTTACGAGCATTGTCCGGGTTAACAATAACTCCGCGTTGTGCGCTCCCGAGGACGTCACCATCCTTGTGAGAGCAATGCTCTTGGCTCAGCTTCAGCGCGGGACAGGACGCTGACCGTCGGACCGGAAAAACTATCGTGGCGACTGTACTCCTCCTCCTGCTCGCGAGCGCAATCACCGGCTTGGCGACAGGGCTATTCTTTCGGGTCTGGACCCTATTGCTGGTCTCGCCGGCGACTGCGATCCTTGCCGCGACGGTTCTTCAGACCTCGGGCTTTGGATTCTGGACAGGCGTTCCAATCGTCGTCGGTTGCCTGATTGCCGGCCAGGTCGCCTATTTGGCGGCGACGTTCTACGTGCACAGAGGTGAGCTTTCAGTGCAGGACGAGATCGACGGCGAACCAGGCAAGCACGGCCAACGCCACATCAAAGACGAGGACGAGTAGGACCAGGCCGACCCACGAAGGAATTTTTCTGCGCCACCGGAGGAGCGGGCGGCGCAGCCACGGCCGACCAAGCAGCAACAAGGGGGCGTATCTTACCGCAACGCCGGCTGCGCTGTCTTGAGACACCGTGGAGATCATTGCGGGACACCTTCAATGCCGATGGGCCATCCGGTCGTTCATCAGCAAGAGCGGTGCCAGGGTGGAGCGAGCGTGGCCGGGGTGGAGATTGAGTGCTGGTATGGGACGGAAGCGCATCAAGCCGTGTGACAAGGCACAAGGCAGAGCGGCCAAGTCGATGATCCAGCCCCTTCATCGTGAACCACTTGATCAACGGCAACGTCGAAGGAACATCCCCAGGAGACAATTGCCTCCATGAACATGATCGTCCTCATGACCGCCGCCGGCGCGCCGCTTGCGATGCTCGGGCTCTCGACGCCGGTGGCGCCGGAGCGCAATTGCATCTTCATGATCCATCCGCAGATCACCTCGGCCGTGTTCGAGAGCAAGGAAGGCAAGATCGTCTTTCCGGACCGGCCGACCGAATATCCCTGTCGCTACGCCAAGACGAAGAGCGGCGCGGACATCGCCTTCACCAACCAGAATGGCTGGCGCTTCGAGGTGCGCATCGGCCGCGGCGACGAAGGCAGCTGGAAGGCCAGCCTCGCCGACGATGCAGTATCGGGCCGCGCCTTCTCGCCGTTCGGCGAGCGCAAATGAAATGGCCGGATCGATGATCCGGCCATTTGTTTCTGCGTGGCCCCGACGCTTCCGTCAGGCCGCCGCCTTCTTCGGCGCGAAACGGCCGTAGAAGGTCTCACCTTTCGCCGCCATCTCTTCCAGGAGCTTCGGCGGGGTGAAGCGCGAGCCGTATTTCGCCTCCAGCTTGTGGCAGAGCTCGACGAACTTCTTCGTGCCCATGAAGTCGATGTAGGACAGCGTGCCGCCGGTGAACGGCGCGAAGCCGAAGCCGAGGATCGAGCCGACGTCGGCTTCGCGCGGATCGGTGATGACGTGATCCTCGACGGTGCGCGCGGCCTCGACCGCCTGCACCACCAGGAAGCGCTGCTTCAGCTCCTCGATGTCAAGCGTATCGGGGTCGAGCTGCTTCGGCTGCAGCGCGGAGAGACCCGGCCAAAGGCTCTTCTGGCCCTTGCCCTTCTCGGGGTAATCGTAGAAGCCCTTGCTGTTCTTGCGGCCGAGACGGCCCTGCTTCTCGACCATCTCCACCATCAGCTTCTTCTGATCGGGATTGATGGCATTGGGGCCGAGGTCGGCTTCGGTCGCCTTCATGATCTTCAGGCCGAGGTCGAGTGCGACTTCGTCCGACAGCGAGAGCGGGCCGACCGGCATGCCGGCCATCTTGGCGCAGTTCTCGATCATCGCGGGCGGCACGCCCTCCAGGAACATCTCGTTGCCTTCGGCGACGTAACGGCCGACGCAGCGATTGGCGAAGAAGCCGCGGGAGTCGTTGACCACGATCGGCGTCTTGCCGATCTGGCGGACATAGTCGAGCGCGGTGGCCAGCGCGACGTCGCCGGTGTTCTTGCCGAGGATGATTTCGACCAGCATCATCTTCTCGACCGGCGAGAAGAAGTGGATGCCGATGAACTTGCCCTGATCCCTAAAGCTCTCGGCCAGCGAGGTGATCGGCAATGTGGAGGTGTTGGAGGCGAAGACCACGTCGGGCTTCAGATATTGCTGCGCCTTGGCGAAGGTCTCCGCCTTGACCTTGCGGTCCTCGAACACGGCCTCGATGACGAGGTCGACGTCCTTCAGCGCGGCATAGTCCGCGGTCGGCGTGATGCGCGCGAGCAGCGCTTCGGCGTCCGCAGGCTTGGCGCGGCCCTTCTTGATCTGCTCCTCGATCACCTTCTGCGCATGCGCCTTGCCCTTGTCGGCGCTCTCCTGGTCGCGGTCGATCAGGACGACGTCGAGGCCGGCGCGCGCCGAGACGTAGCCGACGCTGGCGCCCATGAAGCCGGCGCCGATCACGGCGATCTTCTTCACCTTGGTTGCGGGAACATCCTTCGGACGGCGCGCGCCCTTGTTGAGCTCCTGCATCGACAGGAACAGGCTGCGGATCATCGCGGCCGCTTCCTTCGAGCGCAGCACCGAGGTGAAGTAGCGCGACTCCACGCGCAGCGCCGCGTCGATCGGCAGCTGCAGGCCTTCATAGACGCAGCTCATGATCGCCCGCGCGGCCGGGTAATTGTCGTAGGTTTCGCGGCGATAGATCGCGTTGCCGGCCGGGAACATCATCATGCCGGCCTTGGAGAACACCGGACCGCCCGGGAGCTTGAAGCCCTTCTCGTCCCAGGGCGCGATCGCCTTGCCGCCGCCCTTGATCCAGTCCTTCGCCGCCTTGATGAGATCAGCGGCCGGAACGATGGCGTGGATCAGGTTCAGCGCCTTGGCCTTCTCGACCGTGACCGGATCGCCTTTGAGCAGGATCGTCATCGCGTCCTGCGGCGGCACCAGGCGCGGCACCCGCTGCGTGCCGCCGGCGCCGGGGAAGAGGCCGACCTTGACCTCGGGCAGGCCGAGGCGGGTCTTGGGATTCTCGGCCGCGACGCGGTAGTGGCAGCACAGCGTGATCTCGAAGCCGCCGCCGAGCGCGAGGCCGTTGATCGCCGCCGCCCACGGCTTGCCTGAGGTTTCGATTCCGCGCAGCACCTGCGAGAAGCGCCGGCTCTGGTCGAACAGCATCTGGTTCGCCGCGGTCTCGCCCTGCTCCTTGAGAACCTTCGCATAGGCCTGATTCATGCCTTCGAGCATGGACAGATCCGCGCCGGCACAGAACGCTTCCTTGGCCGAGGTGATGACGACGCCCTTCACCGCAGCATCCGCCGTGGTCGCCTTGACGATAGCGTCGAGTTCGTTCGTGGAGGTCTCGTCGAGCACGTTCATCGAACGGCCCGGGATGTCCCAGGTGACGAGCGCGATGCCGTCTGCGTCGGTCTCAACCTTGAAGTTCTTGTACGACATGTTGGTTGCTCCTCGGTGCCGCAGCCGATCTCAGGCGCGGCGGTTGACTTAAGATCTCGTAGGGTGGGCAAAGGCGCTCTTGCGCCGTGCCCACCATCATTTGCGAAAGACAGCAGTGGTGGGCACGCTTCGCTTTGCCCACCCTACGGCAGCCCATTACACCCGCTCGATGATGGTCGCGGTGCCCATGCCGCCGCCGATGCACAGCGTGACGAGGGCGGTCGACTTGTTGGTGCGCTCGAGCTCGTCGAGCACGGTGCCGAGGATCATCGCGCCGGTCGCCCCCAAGGGATGGCCGAGCGCGATCGCGCCGCCATTGACGTTGATCTTGGCATTGTCGATGTCGAAGGCCTGGATGTAGCGCAGCACGACCGAGGCGAAGGCCTCGTTGAGCTCGAACAGGTCGATGTCCGACTTCTTCATGCCGGAACGCGCGAACAGCTTTTCGGTGACGTCGACCGGACCGGTCAGCATCATCGCCGGCTCCGAGCCGATGTTGGCGAAGGCACGGATTTTTGCGCGCGGCTTCAGGCCGTACTTCGCACCCGCTTCCTTGCTGCCGAGCAGCACGGCGCCGGCGCCGTCGACGATGCCCGAGGAATTGCCGGCATGGTGCACGTAATTGACGCGCTCGATCTCCGGGTGCGACTGGATCGCGACGCCGTCGAAGCCGCCCATCTGCGCCATCATCGTGAACGAGGGCTGCAGCTGAGCCAGCGACTGCATGGTGGTCGAGGGACGCATATGCTCGTCCTTGGCGAGGATGGTGAGGCCGTTGATGTCCTTCACCGGCACCACGGACTTGTTGAAGCGGCCTTCGTCCCAGGCTTTGCCGGCGCGCTGCTGGCTCTGCACGGCGTAGGCGTCGACGTCGTCGCGCGAGAAGCCGTATTTGGTGGCGATCAGGTCGGCCGACACGCCCTGCGGCATGAAGTAAGCCGGCACCGCCATCGAGGGATCCATCGGCCAGGCGCCGCCGGAGGCGCCGATGCCGACGCGGCTCATCGATTCGGCGCCGCCGCCGATCACCAGCTCATGCTGGCCGCTCATGATCTGCGCCGCGGCGAAGTTCACGGCATCGAGGCCGGAGGCGCAGAAGCGGCTGATCTGCACGCCGGGCACGGCCTCGCCGAGACCGGCCTTCAGCGCAGCGAAGCGTGCGATGTCGGAGCCGGCTTCGCCGACCGGATCGACCACGCCGAGCACGACGTCATCGACGGAGTCCTCGGGAAGGTTGTTGCGGTCCTTCAGCGCCTTCAACGGCACGGTCGCGAGCGCGAGCGCGGTGACTTCGTGCAGCGCGCCGTCCGCCTTGCCGCGGCCGCGCGGGGTGCGAACGTGGTCGTAGATGAATGCCTCAGGCATGACGCCCTCCTGATGTGATGTTCGATACGATTGGGAGCAGGCAGCGGAAGCAGGCTCAGAACGCTTCCGCCGGCAATTCCATGATGGTGGCGCAGCCGGCCTGGATGCGCGCCAGATTGGCGGCGGTCTCCGGCAGCATCCGCTCCATGAAGAAACGGCCGGTGACGAGCTTGGTCGAGAGATAGGGCGTCGCCCCGCTCTCGGCAATCTTCCCTAGCGTCACCTTGGCCATCCGCGCCCACATGTAGCCGAGCGTGACGAAGCCGAAGAGATGCAGGTAATCGGTTGCTGCAGCGCCGGCATTGTCAGGCTTTGCCATCGCGTTCTGCATCAGCCAGGTGGTGGCCTGCTGGAGATGGCCGAGCGAGGTCGAGAGCGGCGTGATGAAGGGCTTGAGCGCCTCTTCGCCGCCATTCTCCTTGGCGAAGGTCAT
The DNA here is from genome assembly GCF_028128865.1 of Bradyrhizobium sp. CCBAU 11357. NCBI lineage: Bacteria > Pseudomonadati > Pseudomonadota > Alphaproteobacteria > Hyphomicrobiales > Nitrobacteraceae > Bradyrhizobium > Bradyrhizobium sp. CCBAU 11357. The sequence continues at coordinate 274,756 of NZ_LBJW01000107.1, forward strand.
GACCTCACCGAAGAAGGCCATGATGGCGCGGCCGCCGTCACGGGGCAGCTTGCGGCCGACCAGGTCGAGCGCCTGGATGCCGTTGGCGCCTTCATAGATCATGGCGATGCGCGCATCGCGCACGAACTGCTCCATGCCCTGTTCGGCGATGTAGCCGTGGCCGCCATACATCTGCTGCGCCTGCACCGCGTTGGCGAAGCCGTAATCGGTGAGGAAGCCCTTCAGCACCGGCGTCATCAGGCCCATGTGATCGTCGGCGGCCTGGCGGTCCTTCGGGTCCTCGGAGCGGTGGGCGACGTCGCTCTTCAGCGCGGTCCACATCACGAAGGCGCGCGCGGCCTCGTTGAAGGCGCGGATCGAGAGCAGCGTGCGGCGCACGTCCGGATGCACGATGATCGGATCGGCCGGCTTGCCAGGCGCCTTGGCGCCGGTGAGCGCGCGACCCTGGATGCGCTCGCGGGCATAGGCGACCGCGTTCTGGTAGGCGACCTCGGACTGCGCGAGGCCCTGCACGGCGACGCCGAGCCGGGCCTCGTTCATCATCACGAACATGCCCTGCATGCCCTTGTTCTCTTCACCTATCAGCCAGCCGGTGGCGTTGTCGTAGTTCATCACGCAGGTCGAATTGCCGTGGATGCCCATCTTGTGCTCGATCGAGCCGCAGACCACGCCGTTGCGCTGCCCCACCGAACCGTCGGCGTTGACCAGGAACTTCGGCACCACGAACAGCGACACGCCCTTGATGCCGGCCGGCGCGCCCTCGATGCGGGCGAGCACGAGATGGATGATGTTGTCGGCGAGATCGTGCTCACCGGCCGAGATGAAGATCTTGGTGCCCGTGATCTTGAAGCTGCCGTCGGCCTGCCGCACCGCCTTGGTGCGGAGCATGCCGAGGTCGGTGCCGCAATGCGGCTCGGTGAGGTTCATGGTGCCGGTCCATTCGCCGGCCACCATCTTCGGCACGTAGGTCTTCTTCTGCTCCGGCGAGCCGTGCACCAGAAGCGCCGCGGTCGCGCCCATGGTGAGGCCGCCATACATCGAGAACGCCATGTTGGCGGAGATCTGGAATTCGTTGACGGCTTGCGAGAGCGTCACCGGCAGGCCCTGGCCGCCATATTCGGTCGGCGCCGACAGGCCGAGCCAGCCGCCCTCGACGACCTGCTTGAACGCTTCCTTGAAACCCTTCGGGGTGGTGACGCTGCCGTTTTCACTGCGCTTGCAGCCTTCGAGATCGCCGACGCGGTTGAGCGGCTGCAGCACCTCCTCGGCGAGCTTGGCGGCTTCGCCGAGAATGGCCTCGCGCACGTCGCTCGACGCATCGGAGAAGCCGGCGAGGTTGTCGTAGCGGTCGATCTGGAAGACGTCGTTGAGCAGGAAGTTCACGTCTTCGACGGGGGCTTTATAGATCGGCATGGGGGTCTCCCGGCGTAGGGCTTTTAGGGGTGATGTTGAGCTTATGATTGGGCGGCGGCAAGCTGCTCCGCCATCAGGCGGTGCAGCATGTTGATCGCCTTGAGCGGACGCACCATCACCTTGAAATGGGTGATGCGTCCCTCGGTATCGAAGCTGATGATGTCGACGCCGTTGATCTCGATGCCGTCGATGACATTCTTGAATTCGAGCACGGCGCCGCGGTCGCTCTTCCATTCACCGACATAGGTGAAGCCGGGACCGCCGAGCACCTTCTCGGCGCTGGAGAGGTATTTGAAGGTGATGTCGCGGCCGGCTTGCGGCGTGTGCACGACGGGGCTTTCGAACACGGCGTCGGGATGCAGGAGGTCCCAGAGCGCGGCGCGGTCGTGGGACTTCATGTAGGCGTACCAGGAATCGAGGCCGGTCATTCTCAGGTGCCTCCCTAGGCTAAGGGCAAAAGTCTCGAAAACAACCCCATGCACAGTAGAGATGTGATTGAATTCGCTTGATTATTCAGTCGGGCCTTTGGCCCGCCTGCACGCTGCCTCATATGCACATTGACGCATATGCGCCGATGCGCATAAAGTCAAGCAGCTTGGTCAAACCTCAGAAGGAAGGCCAGTCATGGCACTGGGCGACGCAATCCTCGCATGCCTGACGGAACGCCCGATGACGGGCTACGAGCTCGCCAAGACGTTCGATTCCTCGATCGGCTTCTTCTGGAAGGCCGACCATCAGCAGATCTACCGCGAGCTCTCCAAGCTGCGCGACCGCGGCTACATCCAGGGCCGCGAGGTGGTGCAGTCAGGCAAGCCCAACAAGCTGATTTATACGCTGACTCCCGAGGGCCGAACAGCACTGCGGCACTGGGCCGCGCGGCCAAGCACGCCGCCCTCGATCAAGGACGACCTCCTGGTGCGGCTGCATGCGCTCGACAGCATCGACATCGAGCCCATGCGCACCGACCTGATGGCCCGCCTGGAGCACCATCGCGACCGCCACGCCAATTATGAGCGCATCCTGAAGAAGCGCTTTCCCGACGGCACGGCGGAAGGCCGGCTCGACCTCGGCAATCTGCTGCTGCTCCAGCTCGGCGCCCGCCATGAGCAGATGGTGGCCGATTTCTGCGAGGAGGCACTGGAGGCGCTGTCGGCGATGAGCGGCAAGGCCACCGTGGTGCCGATCGAGGATGGCAAGCGGGAGAAGGGCTGAGACGCGGGGCAGGCGTCCAGTCCCGCCTACTTGAAAGCTGTTGCGACACTTGTCATATTGAATACGACAAGTGGCGAGACCACCCATGAACCAAGTCGCTCAATCTCCTGACGTGGCCCGGCTGGCAGCAGTTGCCCGACTTCTCGGAGGGACCGCCACCTTCCGGAAGATGCCGCGGAGCCCGCTGGAGGCTCACGAAATCCTCTTGAACGGACTTCCGTCCAAGGCGCTGCTGCATTTCGTCGACAACCTCGTGTTTCTGCGCTGGGACGATTCCTTCGCCAGGGCGATCGGAATGAGCCACCGCACCTATCAGCGCCACACTGCGGAAAACATCAGGCAGCTCAGCCCCGAGCAGAGCGGCCGCGCCTGGAAGCTCGCCGAGATATTGGCCAAGGCAACGGCGGTTTTCGGATCGAAGGATGAGGCCGAGCAATGGCTTGAGCGCCCGGCGATCGGCCTCGATCAGCGCAAGCCGATCGACCTGCTGGCGACGCCCGCCGGCGTCGAGCTCGTCGAAGAGCTTCTGGCGCGGCTCGAATACGGCGTTTACGCGTGACGCCGCTTCCGGCCGCGCTCGGAGGCTCCGAGCTGGTGGCCTGGCGTCTGGATCAATCCAAATATGCAGCGACCTGGGACAGCGGAGAGGGCGCGTTTCTCGTCGGTGGTCGCTGGAACAGCAAAGGCGTTCGCGCGGTGTATTGTTCGATCGATCCCGCGACGGCGATCTTGGAAGTCGCCGTCCATAAGGGATTTCGCGCGTTGGACATGGTGTCCCATGTGATGACGTCCGCGACCATCGATCCGGCCGGCGTCTTCGTGGTCGAGCCCGACACTGTTCCAAATCCCAATTGGCTGAGACCAGGCATACCCAGTGCCGGCCAGCAGGCATTCGGGGATGAGCTGCTTGCAAGACACAGCTTTGTCGTGATCCCGAGTGTGGTCTCGACGGCAAGCTGGAACCTGATCTTCGCCGCAAATGCCGCCGGCGCCTACAAGCTGCGATCGCAGGACCCGTTTGCGCTGGACACGCGCCTGCATCCCCCGGGCCGCTAGACTAGGCGCGCTCTCCGATGAGCGGCAAGGCCACGGTGGTGCCGCTGGAAGGACGGCAAGCGCGAGAAGGGCTGAGGGCGCGGGCCAAAGGTACGGCGTGCTGCCGCCACATCCACCGGTGTCATGCCCCGCGAAGGCGGGGCATCCAGTACTCCGTGACGGCGCGGCTGGAATCGAGCCGCCGCGGCGTACTGGATCGCCCGCCTCCGCGGGCGACGACTGCGGAGCGTGTGGCGAGAGCACGCCGCCTAAAGGTGCAGCGACGTCACTCCCGGCAGCCCAGTTCCCGCCGCCCAACTTTAAGACAGCCGCGCCGCGTTCCTTAACCCGTTATTTACCGTAACAGGAAAAAGTCGGTTTTCGAGGCAGACGACCCGCGCCAAATTCGATTGTCTTTACAACCGGCACGCGTGGGGAAGCTGGAGGCGCCGGGTGGGGTGCCGAAGTCGGAACCGGACAGAGTCATGAATTCGCGCGTATCGTGGAGTGTTGACGGCATCGATCCATCCGTCCGGGAGCGGGCCGAGGCTGCTGCGCGTCGTGCCGGCATGTCGCTCAACGAATGGCTGAACTCCACGCTCGGCGAAACTGCCCCGCCCAATTTTCGCGGACCTTACGATCAGCGTCCGCAGCACGTGCCGAGCCAAGGACCGAGTCAGGAGAGCCGCGAAGTCGCCGACATCCACCAGCGGCTCGACGCGATCACCCAGCAGATCGAGCGGATCTCGAAGCCCGCCCCGCGCCAAGACTCCTCAAGACAAGACTCCTCAAGACCAGACGTTTCGCGCGAGCAGGGCGTCGCGCGCCAGCTCAACGACGCAATCTCGCGGCTCGACGCGCGCCTGTCGCAGATCTCCCGCCCGCAGCGGCAACCGCCACAGCCTCAGGCCCCGCGCCCCACCCCGGCCGAGGCGCGCCAGCGCCAGGCCGATGCCGTCGAGCGCGCAGCCGCGCAGGTCTATCGCAGCTCACCACCCCTGAGTCCGGCTTCGTTCGACGTCGCGGTCGCCGAGATCACAGCGCGCCAGAGCGAGCTCGACGGTTTTGCGCCGAGGCAGATGCCGCCGCGTGCCGCGCCGTCGCTCGCGCCAACGGCTGCTTATGCGCCGCCGATGGCGCCACCCGCCCCTGCCTACGCGCCGCCGCCACCGCAGCCGGATTTTTCCTCGCTCGAGCGCCATCTGCTCAAGATCACGAGCCAGATCGAATCGCTGCAGCGGCCGGACAATACCGAGCAGGCCATCAATGCCTTCCGCAGCGAGCTGGCCGAAATCCGCGCCGCCATCACCGAGGCGATGCCGCGGCGCGCGATCGAATCGATCGAGAACGAGATCCGCTCGCTGCATCGCCGGATCGACGAGACCCGCTCCAACGGCACCGACGGGCAGGTTCTCGCCGGCATCGAGCGCGCACTGTCCGACATCAAGCAGGTGCTGCGCACGCTGACGCCGGCCGAGCAGCTCACCGGCTACGACGAGGCGATCCGCAATCTCGGCGCCAAGCTCGACCTGATCCTGCGCGCCAATGACGATCCCTCGACCGTGCAGCAGCTCGAGGGCGCGATCTCGGCGCTGCGCGCCATCGTCTCCAACGTCGCCTCCAACGAGGCGCTCGCGCGTCTGTCCGAAGACGTGCAGCTGCTGTCGTCCAAGGTCGACCAGATCACCCGCGCCTCCGGCAACGGCGACAGCTTTGCGGTGCTGGAGCAGCGCATTGCGGCGCTCACGGCGGCGCTGGAAACGCGCGAGCGGCCGCAGCCGTCCGAGAGCACCGAGCATCTCGAAGCTGCGATCCGCGCGCTGTCGGACCGTTTCGACCGCATGCAGGTCGGCAACGATTCCGCCTCGACCTTCGCCCATCTCGAGCAGCGGGTCTCGTATCTGCTGGAGCGGATCGAGGCCGCGGCCGATCCGCGCAACGGCAATTTGAGCCGCGTCGAGGACGGGCTGCACGACATCCTCAGGCACCTGGAACGGCAGCAGGCGACCTATGCCGCGCTGGCCGAGAGCCGCAACTCCGCGCCGCCGCCCGATTCCGGCATGGTCGATCTCGTCAAGCGCGAGCTCTCCGACATCCGCTTCAGTCAGGCCGAGACCAACCGGCACACCCAGGACTCGCTCGAGGCCGTCCACAGCGCGCTCGGCCACGTCGTCGATCGCCTCTCGATGATCGAGGGCGATCTGCGCGCGGTGCGCATCGCGCCGCCTCCCCCCGCCCCGCAGCCGATGCCGATGCCGATGGCGGCGGCGATGGAGCCGGCGCCGATGGCGCGCGAGCCGCGGCAGCAAGCGCAAGCACAGCCGCCGAAATACGATCCGAAGCCCGAGCTGCCCAATCCCGCTGCCGCGCAGCCAG